>DATMZP010000553.1:0-10650 GCA_035573595.1 Hyphomicrobiaceae bacterium | reverse complement strand
GGTCACCTCCATGCGGTCACCGCAGGGCACGGCGTAGCCGGCCTCGGGCTCGATGTAGGCGTGCTCCACGAAGCCGGTTTCAAACCGGCCCTCCGCTACCGCAGCAGCCGAGGGGAGCCCCGCCTCGACATCGCCGCACATCAGGTGGCCCTGCGCCAGCACGTTGTCCGGCTTGTTGGCGTGAATGGCCGGAGCGCCGGTCGCGCGGGCGGCCTCCACGCCCATCAGCGGCTGGTCCACGGTCCATGCAATCGGCAGCTCGGAGTCGCTCAGGGCCTCGACCGCCTCACTGCTGCCGACCAGCGCCAGCACCGCCTCGCCGCGGAAGCGCACCTGGCCCTCGGCCAGCACGGGCTGGTCGCGGGTGTGGGCGAAGATGCCGAAGCGGTTCTCGCCGGGCACGTCGCGATGGGTGAGGACCGCCACCAGCCCCGGCGTCCGCGCCACGATCGCGTCAAGGTCGCCCAGCGTGAAGGTCGCGCGGGCATGGGGCGAGCGGACGATGCGCATGTGGAGCGCGCCGTCGGGAGTCTCGTCGGCGCCGAACCTGTCGGTGCCGAAGACCTTGGCAAGGCCATCGATGCGGGCGAGGCGCGCGCCAACGTAGGGGTCAGACCCTGCGGGTCTGACCCCAGGGCACAACGGAGGTCGGAGCATGGGGTCAGACCCGCAGGGTCTGACCCCGCCGGCGACATCCATCACCGCTTCGACGATCTTGATGTACCCGGTGCACCGGCACAGCACGCCGCCGAGGGCGTCCTCCACCTCGGCGCGCGTCGGCACCGGGGTGCGCAAGAGGCAATCCACGGCCGCCATCAGCATGCCGGGCGTACAGATGCCGCACTGGGCGGCGCCGTGGACGAGGAACGCGCGGCGCAACCTCTCCGTCAGCCCGTCCGGCCCCGGACCTTCGACCGTGTGGATGTCGGCGCCTTCCGCCTGGGCCGTGGCGATCAGGCAGGCGCAGGCCTGGCGGCCGTCGATGAGCACCGTGCAGGCGCCGCAGTCTCCGGCGTCGCAGCCGATCTTGGTGCCGATGAGCTTAAGACGGTCGCGCAGCGTACTGGCGAGGCTGGCGAATGGATCGGCGGAGACGGAGGCAGCCTCGCCGTTGAGGGTGAACCGTATGGTGGTTGCGGAGGGGGTCAGACCCCTCGCCTCCAACGTCGCGGCTAAGAACGTGCCGTCTGCGCGAGGGGTCTGACCCCCAGCCTCCTTGTCGAACATCAGGCGGCGCTCCGGCAGGGCTCGCGGACGATGCCGGCGAGCAGGTCACGCACCAGGTCCACGGCGGCGGCGGTGCGGAAGGCGCCGCTGGCGCGCACGTCGTCGATGGGCGCCAACGGGGCGAAGTGGGTGGCCGCCGCCAGATCGGGCGCCATTGCCAGCGGCCGTCCGAGCAGTGCCCGCTCCAGCCCCGCCAGCCGCTGCGCCACGGCCGAGCAGGCGCCGACGGCGACGCGTGCGTGAACGATAATGCCGCCCCGATCGGCGGCGAGGACGGCCGCGGCCATGACGATGGAGATCACCAGGTAGCGCCGCGCGCCCAGCTTGATGAAGCCGCCACACGCGCTGGCCGGTGGCGTGGGGACCAGGATGGCGGTGACGAGCTCGTCGGCCGCGCACATGGTGTGGCGATAGCCGTCGATGAACGCACACATCGGCACGACGCGCCGGCCGCGCTCGCTGGCAAGCTCCACCTCGGCATCCAGCGACAGGAGGCACGGGATGCCGTCCCCCGCCGGCGAGGCGGTGCAGATGTTGCCGGCCAGCGTGCCGCGGTTCTGGATCTGGGCGCCGCCGACGTCGCGCGCGGCCTTCTGGTAGCCGGCAAAAGCCGGCGGCAGCGGCGCGCGGCGCATCTCATCCCACGTGGCGAGCGCGCCGAAGCGGATGCGGCCCGGCTCCTCGGCAATCCCCTTCAACTCGGCAATGGCGCCGATGTCGAGGATGTCGTCGCGGCGCATGTCGCCCCAGCCGACGCGGTTGGCGCGGGCCGGGTAGATATCCGTGCCACCGGCGAGCACGGTCACAGGCTGCCGCGCACGGATGGCCAGGGCCGCCGCAAGGCTTGATGGTCGGAAATAGGCTGCCATCTCCCCCTCACCCTTTACGCACCATTTACTCACCCGTCATCCCGGAAGCCGAGCCCCGGCCTTGAGCCGGGGCGAGGCTATCCGGGACCTCAGGCAGCGAGTCGGGGCCCGCCGCACCAGGTCCCGGATCGGGGCGCTGCTCGCGTTCCGCTCGCAACGCTCCGTCCGGGATGACGGGCGCATTTCGCAAGCGTCCCGTCTCCGCCGCATCCACCTCGCCGCCGGGCCGCAGGGCCACGCCGAACAGATCGCGCACCTCATCGCGACCGTAGTAGCCGAGGCGGACATCGCGCGCGACCTGCGCGGCATCGCGCGCGAACGGATCGCCGTAGCCGCCGCCGCCCGGGGTCATCACCTCCACGCGGTCGCCGGCCCGCATGGGGATGCCCTGGTCCTTGGAGAGGTGCTCCGGGATGGCCACCGTGCCGTTGCGGTGGATGCGCACGACGTTGGCGGCACCGTCCGCCCCGCCCAGCACGCCGGGCGGGCCGAAGCGGCCGTGGTCCATCACGAACGAGGCGCAGGCGTCGCCGCGCAGGAGCTCCACCTCGTAGTGCACGCCGAAGCCGCCGCGCTGCGCGCCCGCCCCGCCGGAGCCCTCGCGCAGGGCGAAGCGGTGGTAGAGGACGGGGAAGTATTGCTCCATCACCTCCACCGGCGGGGTCTTGGAGATGCCGATGGTGGAGCAGCCGTTGGTAAGGCCGTCGTGATCGGCATTGCCGCCGTAGCCGCCGCCGGAGATCTGGTACATGACGTAACCGGTGCCCTTCTCGGGATCGAAGCCGCCGAGCGCGAAGTTACCCGACGAGCCGGCCGGCGCGGCCGTAACCTTGTCGGGAATGGCCTGCACCAGGGCCAGGAACACGGCCTCGGCGATGCGCTGCGAGACCTCGGCGGCGCAGCCGGAGACGGGGCGCGGATAACGGGCGTCGAGAAAGGTGCCCTCCGGGCGCCTGATGCGGAGCGGCTCGAAGGCGCCGGAGTTGAGGGGGATGTCGGGGAAGATGTGGCGCATCGCCAGGTAGACCGACGAGTACGTGGTGGCGACCACCGAGTTCATCGGCCCGCGGCAGGGCGGCGAGCTTTCCGAGAAGTCGAAATGCAGCGCGCCGTCGGCCTTGATGACGGCCAGGGCGATGCGGAGCGGCTCGTTCACCACCCCGTCGGAGTCGACGAAGGCCTCGGATTCATAGGTGCCGTCGGGTATCTCCGCGATGCAGCTGCGCATCAGCAGCGCCGCCTTGGCGCGCATCTCCGCGATCGCCGCGGCGATCGTCTCCAGCCCGTAGCGATCGATCAGCCCTGTCAGCCGCCGCTCGCCCACGTGGAGCGCCGCCGCCTGGGCCTTGATGTCGCCGATGCGCTGGTCGGCGACGCGTATGTTGGAGCACAGGATGGCGTAGATCTCGGCGTCCATCTGCCCGCGCTTGAAGAGCTTCACGGGGGGAAGCCTGAGCCCCTCCTGCTCCACCTCGGTGGCGTGGGCCGAGAAGCCGCCCGGCACCATGCCGCCGATGTCGGGCCAGTGGCCGGTGTTCTGCAGCCAGCAGAACAATTCGCTCCGGTAGTAGAACGGCATGGCGAAGCGCACGTCCATCAGGTGCGTGCCGCCCAGGTAGGGATCGTTGACGATGTAGATGTCGCCGGGGTCGGGTGCGCCGGCGTTGCGCTCACCGATCAGGCGGATCAGCTCGGCGGTGGAGTGCTGCATGGTGCCGACGAACACCGGCAGGCCCAGCTCGCCCTGGCTGATGAGCGCGCCCGTGTGCCGGTCGTAGATGCCGGAGGAGCGGTCGTCGGCCTCGGCGATGACGGGCGAGAAGGCCGAGCGTGAGAACGCGAGGTCCATCTCGTTGCAGACCTGCTGCAGGCCGGCCTGGATCACGGCGAGGGTGAGCGGATCGACGGCGGTCATAGCGTCTCGATGGGGTCAGACCCTGCGGGTCTGACCCCCTGCTCCAGCACCGGTTGCGGTATGGGGTCAGACCCGCAGGGTCTGACCCCGGTCCCCACCGCGATCCGCAGATTGCCGATCTTGTCGACGACGGCGACGGCGCCCGGCTCGACCACCGTGGTGGCATCGAACTGCTGCACCACAGCGGGGCCTTCGAAACGGTCGCCCGGCCGCAGCCGGTCGCGGGCGTAGACGGCCGCGGAGTGCCAGCGGCCATCGGCGTAGACCTCGCGCACGCCGATCCGCGCAGGCCCTTCGGCGCTGCCGGCCAGCGTTGCCAGCTCGAAGCTGCAGCGCTTGCCGATCACCGACGTGACCAGGTTGACCAGCACCGCGCGGATCTCCGGCAGGCGCACACGGAAGCGGGCGTAGTAGGCCTCCTCGAACAGCGCCTGCAGCTCCGGGCGGGTGACACCGGGCGAGGGAACGGCGACGCGGATCAGATGGGTCTGGCCGCGGAACTGCATGTCGGCGCCGTGCAGCACCGCCGTCTCGACCATCTCGCCGCGCTCCGCGGCGTTGACGGCCTCACCCTGGGCGCGCTGGGCTTCCAGGGTCGTTCGGACGACGCTCATGTCGAGCGTGGCGAGGGAGGCATTGATCGTGTTGACCAGATCCTGTCGCAGGTCGGCGACCAGGCAGCCCAGCGCGTTGGTGAGGCCGGGGCGGGCCGGCACCAGCACCTGCGGTATGCCCAGCTCGCGGGCGATCGCCACGGCGTGCAGCGGCCCGGCCCCGCCGAAGGCGAACAGCACGAAGTCGCGCGGGTCGTAGCCGCGCGACAGCGACACGAGACGGATCGCACCGGCCATGTGGGTGTTGGCAAGCTCGATGACGGCCGCGGCAGCCTGCTCGACGGAGAAGCCCAGCGGTTGCGCCAGGCGGTCGCGAATGACGGCACGCACCGCCTCCATGTCGACGGCTCCCTCGACCCCGGTGAGGCCGGCCGGATCGAGTCGGCCCAGCGCCAGGTTGGCGTCGGTAATGGTGGGCGCCGTGCCGCCGCGCCCGTAGCAGATCGGCCCGGGGCTCGAGCCCGCAGACTGAGGACCGACCGTCAGCCCTCCGGCCGCGTTGAGTGAGGCGATGGACCCGCCCCCGGCGCCCACCGAGCGCACGTCCACCATGGGTACGTGGATCGGCAGGCCGTAGGCGATGGCGAGCTCGGAGGAGACCTCCGGCACGCCGCCGTGGATCAGCGCCACGTCGGTGGAGGTGCCGCCCATGTCGTAGGTGATTGCGTTGCCGAGCCCCGACTGGGCGAGCGTCGCCGCCGCGGCGATCACGCCGGAGGCCGGCCCCGACATCACCGTCTTGGCGGCGTCGCGGGCGACCAGGCGGGACGAGACGGTGCCGCCGTTGCCGTTCATGACCAGCAGGTCGCGCGCGAAGCCTTGCTTCTCCAGCTCCCCCTGCAGGCGGCGCACGTAGCGGTCGAGGATGGGCTGGACGGCCGCGTTCACCGACGCCGTCGTGCCGCGCTCGTACTCGCGGTACTCGGACAGAAGCTCGTGGCCGAGCGTCACATAAGCGTTGGGCCACAGCGCCCGCACGATCCCGCCGGCGCGCAGCTCGTGCGCCGGGTTTGCGTAGGCGTGCAGGAAGTGAATGACGACGCTCTCGCAGCCTTGGGCGAGCAGCGCGCGGGCGGCGCCGGCGACCGCAGCCTCGTCGAGCGGACGCACCACGTGGCCCTGGGCATCGATCCGCTCGGGCACCTCGATGCGGCGGTCGCGCGGCACCAGCGGCTCGAAGCTGCCGGTCATGCCGTAGGGCTTCGGCCGGGTGCGGCGGCCCAGCTCCAGCGTGTCGCGGAAGCCCATCGTGGTGATCAGCCCGACGCGGGCGATCTTGCGCTCCAGCAGGGCGTTGGTGGTGGCGGTGGTGCCGTGGATCAGCAGATCGAGATCGGCGGGGACAACGCCGGCCTCCGCAATCGCGGCGAGCACCCCGTCGGTCTGGTTGGGCAGCGTGGTGGGAACCTTGCCAATGCGCACCCGCGCCCCGTCCTGGCCGGTCTCGTGCACCACGATGTCGGTGAAGGTGCCGCCCACGTCGATGCCGCTGACGCAGCGCGTGCGGCCGGCTGTGCGACACGGCTCGGCCACTTTCGGCCCCAACGGCGCCACCTCTCCCATGACGCCCCGGCCCTGCCGCGATCCCCCGGCCACACTTTTTCGTTACCCACGATCTTTAGCGTACAAATGATTTCTGTCAACGCGGGGAACCGGGGCCTGACCCGGGTCAGACCCCTCGCCTCCTCCGTTGAAGAAAACTCGCTACGTCTCGGCGAGGGCTCTGATCCCTTCACTGAGGGTGCCGACGAAGTGCAGCGCCAGTTCCCGGCGGTGCGGGCGGTCGCGGTGCTCGATCAGATAGATGGCCTGCCAGGTGCCCAGTTGCGCCCGGCCGTTCGCTACCGGCACTCCGAGGCTCGGCGAGGTGAGCATGGCCTTGATGTGGGCCGGCATGTCGTCCGGCCCCTCCAGGCTGTGGCGGTAGCGGGACGTCCGGGGGGCGAGCCGGTCCAGCACCGTCATCAGGTCGCGCAGCACATCCGGGTCGGCGTTCTCCTGGATGGTCAGCGAAGCCGAGGTGTGGCGGTTGAAGACCGTCAGCAGCCCATCCTGGGCGCCGATGGAGGCGAGCCACGCGGCCACCCTGGCCGTCACGTCGGTGAAGCCCGGCCCCTTGGTCTCGACGCCAATGAGATGGTGGACCTGCTGCAGCACGAAGGAGCTCCCTTGGAGTGCCCGCAAATCATCGGTCAGGTGAACATACAAGCGTGCCGGCGCGCAACGCCGCGACCCTCGATCACGCTGCCGATTCGCCACTAAGCTATTGCAATTCCGAGAAATTAACTAATATTTTACGAGCCGAATGCAATTTTTCCCGACGTTAACGCCGGTATCGCATTTCGAGCACCTCGGGGCCTTGCCGGCTCAAGTGAAGCGGAGCCCAGGGCTTTCCCAGAGCGCCAGGTGCCTCAGTCGATGTATGCGAGACCAGCACAGGACCTCCATGCTCTCCCCTGACTGCTCAGACCCCCGCGCGGGCGAAGCGCGCAGCCCCGGGCGGCGCGCGAGGAGCCGCGCTTTCGGCTCGGGGACCGCGGCGGCGCCCGGGGGTGTGCCCGGGGGTGCGCCCTGGGGACCGGTGCAGGCCTTCGACCCGCACGAGCCGTGGGACGCCCGCTCCGCCGAGGCGCTGACCCGCCTTTACGAGTCGGAGGAGGGCGACCTGAGCCGTCCGGCGCCACGTGACGCGGTCCGACATGTGCGCGCGCAGGCGGCCGGCACCGCCTGGGAGGCAGAGCCCACCGGGGAGCCGGTCATGCAGGCGGTCGACAGGACCTGGCTGGAGGCACACCTCGGGCACCTCGCCCGGCGCCTGCAGGACTCGCTGACCCAGTCCGATCCGAGGCAGTCGCTCGACGCGCTCAGCGGCCGGCTCGACGCCTTCGAGGAGCGCTTCAGTGCAGCCCTCGGCCGGGTGGCACAACGGTCGGACCTGGACGGCCTCAAGTCCGTCGAGGCGAGCGTCATGGAGCTGGCCACGCAGCTCGACCGCGCGCGCGACCGCCTGGACCTGATCGGCGACGTGGACGAGGAGGTCCGCGGGCTCGCCCGCAAGCTCGACGCGACGGGCACGCAGCGCGCCGGCGCGCTCGAGAAGCTCCTGCGCGACTGCATGGTCGAGTGGCGCGAGAGCGAGCAGCGCACCGCCAGCGCCCTGCAGAGCCTGGAGGAGGCCGTCAGCCGCCTGGGCGATACGGTAGACGCCATGGAGGCGTCGAAGCCGGCCCCCGACCTGGCGGTGCCCCCGTTCGTCGCGCCGGAGCTGCAGCGGCCCGCCGCGGCAGCGGACTCCCTCTCCCGCCTCAACACGGCCAACGGCCGGCCGCACGCGGCGCATTTCTATCCTTCGAGGCTCGATGCCGCGGACTACGCGCCCAGGGCCGGAGGGCCGCCGGCGGGGCTCGCTGGCCACTCCCGGCGGTCGTCGCTGCCGGTCGCGGCCGTCGAATGGTCGGCGCTGCCGACGCAGGCCGACCTCGGTCGGTCCGAGGTGGCCCCGGCGGGCTGGCATGTGATGGCCATGCGGGAGCGGCTGCGCCAGCCGCCCGTCGACTTCGAGGCCACCAGCCCCGACCTGCCGCTGCCTGGCGCGGAGCAGTCGGCGCCCGATACCTTCAAGCGTGCCAGCCTCAACCTCCTGCTGATGGCCGGCGCTGCCGTTCTCGCCGGCACCACCTACATCCTCTCCCGAACGGTGGCCGCCCCGGTTTCAGAGGCCGCGCCCGCCGTGGACCAGCCTGGCGCCAACCGACAGGAGCTGGCAGACCCAACCGGCCGGGGCCTGCGCGGGGAAAGCGCGAGCTGAGACCGTCGGAGCCGCAAGACCGGCTCGGCAGAGGATAGCCTCCACCGGCTGCGCCGGTGTCGGGGCTTGCATTTGCGGTCCACATGGTATCCCTAGAGCCACCGAAGGCCGCGGGCTGGCGGCAGGCTCCGCTCCCCGGCCGCGCGGGATCGATCTGATGAACCGGCTCTATCGGCATCGCGGGATCTTGGCCTTTCTGGGCGCGCTGGCGGTCGGCCTCCTCGCGCCGGGCATCAGCGAGACGCTGGCGCAGAGGCGAAAGTCGCCACCCCCGGTGGCCAAGGAAGCGCCCGGCATCCGCCAGCAGGAGGTGAAGCGCGAGCAGCAGCCGGGGGTGAAGGAGTCGCTGGAGGCCGACGTCTCGGCCCGCAACATCGCCGTCACCTCCAACTTCAACGGCACCGAGATCGTGATCTTCGGCGCCGTCGACGGCAGCCAGCAGCCGAGCGCGGAATCCGGCTACTACGACGTGGTCATTGTCGTGGAGGGCGTGCCGGGTCGCGTCGTTGTGCGACGCAAGGGCAACGTCGCCGGGCTCTGGCTCAACACCGCCTCCGTCATCTTCGACAACGTGCCGAGCTACTACGCCGTGGCCTCCAACCGGCCCGTCGACGAGATCGTGCCCGAGGAACTGCGGGAGCTGCACGGCATCGGCTTCAACTCCGTCAAGTTCACGCCCGCGGTGGGCCAGAGCCTGCCGCTCTCCACCGAGGACCTCAAGCAATACCGCGACGCGGTGGTACGCCTCAAGCGGCAGGCCAAGCTCTACGTGGAGAACTCATTCGGCGCCGCTTTCACGGGCAAGAGCCTGTTCCGCGCCAGCGTGGTGCTGCCCGCCAACGTGACCGTCGGGCCGTTCCTGACCCACGTCTATCTGTTCCGCGAGGAGAAATTCCTCACCAAGGTGTCGGTGCGCCACACGCTGGGACGCGAGGGGCTGGAATTCTACCTGCACGCCTTCGCGTATCGTCTCCCGGCGCTGTACGGCTTCGCGACGGTGGCCTTTGCGGTGGGTGCAGGGCTGCTGGCGTCGACGGCGTTCAGGAAGACGACGTCGGCATAAAGCGGGGTCAGACCCCCGGCCTCTGCCGTCGAAGCCGGGGCGAAGACGTCTCGGCCTGACTCCGCTCACTCCTCCGCCACGGGCATCACATAGTTGAGCGGCAGCCGGCCGCCGTCGGCGAACAGGGTGGTGCCGGTGACGTAGCTCGCCTCCTCGCTGGCGAGCCAGGCGACGATGGCGGCGATCTCCTCCGGCCGGCCGAACCGGCCCAGCGGCGTGCGCGACAGCACCGTGGCGCGGAACGCCTTGTCCTTGATGACACCGGCCAGGATCGGCGTGTCGATGGTGCCCGGACCCACCGCGTTGACACGGATGCCATGCGGCGCCAGCGCCACGGCCATCGCCTTGGTGAGCTGGCTGATGCCGCCCTTGGAGACCGAGTACGCGACGTGGTCGGGCAGCCCGAACTTCTCGTTGATCGAGCTCATGTTGACGATGGCCCCGGCCGAGGCGCCGTCTGCGGGCTTGCCCTGCTCGACCATCTGCCGGGCCACCGCCTGGGCCATCAGGAAAGCCCCGCGCAGGTTGACGCCCAGCACGCGGTCGAGCTCTGCCACGGGAAGCTCGAGGAACGGCGCATCGTCGAGGACGCCGGCGTTGTTGACCAGCACATCGACGCGGCCGAAGGTCTTGAGGGTGGCGGCCAGGGCGCTGTCGATGTCGGAGGCCTTGGAGACATCGCAGGGGACGTAGATGGCCCTGCCGCCGCCGGTCTCGATGGCGTGCGCCACCTCGGCCCCCACCCCGGCGTTCACGTCGCATAGCGCCACGGCTGCGCCCTCACTGGCAAGCCTGGCGCAACACGCCCGCCCGATGCCCTGCGCGGCACCCGTGACGATTGCAACCTTGCCGACCAGCAGCATGGGCGCCTCCGAGGCTGGATTGGTCGTAGCCCAAACCTGTGGCCGCCCACGCGCGACTTCAAGCGGAGGCGGGTCAGGCGTAGCCGGGGTCAGACCCCTCGCCAACAAGGTGCGATGGGAAATGCGAGGCCGGACGCGAGGGGTCTGACCCCGATTCCCGGTTCCACTCAGGGCTGCTCCTGGCCGACCAGGAAGGGCGACCAGGTCGGGGGCGGCATCTGCCACCAGGAGGCCTGCTGCTCCGGCTCGCGCTGGGTGGCGCCAAGAGCGTAGGCGCCCTCCGGCATCGTA
>DATMZP010000552.1:0-3248 GCA_035573595.1 Hyphomicrobiaceae bacterium | reverse complement strand
TCGCTTGGGGCTGCTGCCGGTGGACCGCCTGCTGAGCGAGCGCATCGGCCTCGCCGACATCAACGAGGGCTTCGACCGCCTTGCCGACGGCGCCACCGTGCGGCAGGTGCTGTTGCCGTAAGGGGAATCGTCGATACGCATCGCCTCGGCGCTGCGGTCAAGCCGGTGATGCCGGGAGCGAGGGGGCTGACTCCGAAGGGGCCGGCCGAGGCTCGAGGAACCGCGCCCCCAGGTCCACCGTCGCGTTGCGGCCGATGCTGACGCGGTGGCGGGCGAGCCACTTCTCGGTCTCGCTGCGGCCGGCCTCGAACAGGTAGGTGAGCAGCTCGATGTCCGGCTTGGCCTTGCTCTCGGGGGCCAGCGCGCCGGTAAAGCGGCCGGCCTCGATCAGGTGGAAGCGGTGGCGGGCGAGGCGGGCATCCGCGTCGCTCCTGGGGCGACGCCAACGGCTCTGGCTGTGGTTCCTCCGCACCGCCTCGATGACCTCCACGTCGCGCAGCATCGGCTGCATGAATGTGAGCTGGTTGACGCGCCCTGCGATCTCGCGCGCGCTGGTCGGTACACCGTTCGCATCGAGCGCACTCAGCCTCACGATCAGCGTGTCGGCCTCCGGGCTCTCGCGCCCGAGGGTCACGAGGTCCGGATTGGCGGAGAAGCCGCCGTCCCAGTAGGCCTGCCCGTCGATGACGACGGCGTGGTGCAGCATCGGCAGGCAGGCGGAGGCCAGCACCGCCTCCACGGTCACCTCGCTGCGGCGGAACAGCCGGGGACGCCCGCTGGAGAGGGCCGTGGCGGCGATCAGCAGTTCCGGCCCGGCGGTCTTGCGCAGGCCGGCGAAGTCGATGTGCTCTTCGAGCAGCTTGCGCAGCGGGTCGAAGCCCAGCGGGTTGAAGTCGTAGGGCGAGAACAGCTGCGCCATCTGCGCCAGCGTGTTCGATCGGCTGAGGCTGGCGAGCCAGGGATTGAGGCGAAGGAGGTCGGGCACGCCGGCCTTGGCCACGGCCTCCCAGACCGCGCGCAGCCTGGCGCGGGCGCCGTCGCGGCCGTCCTCCAGGAGCCCCGCGGCCAGCGCCACGGCGTTGACGGCGCCGGCGCTGGTGGCACTGATCCAGGCAATGTCGAGGCTGGCGTCCTCCAGGAGACGGTCCAGCACGCCCCAGGTGAAGGCGCCGTGCGCGCCACCGCCTTCGAGCGCCAGGTTGAGGCCCTGCTGCCGCCGGAACATGCTCAAGCGATCACCCTCTCGTCGGGGTCAGACCCCTCGCATCCGGCTTCGAGCTTGAACCGATGGCGTGGAGGTGAGGTCTGACCCCGGATCGGCGAGGAGACTCACCCCCACCGCGTGCGCATCAAGGAAAGCAAGCGGGCGGCATCATGGCAGCACGTCGAGAGGCAGAACAACCGGCACGCCTTCAATTGACTGGTATCGCGCCGTGATGCCGTAGGCGGCGGCAAGATGCTCAGGGCTTAGCACCTCGCGCGGGGCTCCAGCCGCCAGCGTGCGCCCCTCATGCACAAGCGCGATCGTGTGGCAGAAGCGCGCAGCCAGGGAGAGATCGTGGAGCGCCACGACGACGGTGCGGCCCGCCGTCGCCAGCGCCGCGAGATGCTGGAACAGCGTGAGCTGATGCGCCGGATCGAGACCCGCGGCGGGCTCGTCGGCGAGCAGCACACGCGGCTCCTGCGCGAGCGCGCGGGCCACCAGCACGCGGGCGCGCTCGCCGCCCGACAGCTCCGGCACCGGACGTTGCGCCAGCTGCGCGGCGTCCATTGCGGCGAGCGCAGCCTCGATGGCGGCACGATCGGCGTCGCTCTCGCCGGCGCCGAACGGCTGGTAGGGCAGGCGGCCCAGGGCCACGACGGCGCGGGCGGAGAGCGCCCAGTGCACCAGGCGCTCCTGCGGCAGATAGGCAACGGCGCGCGCCAGGCGGCTGCGGTCCCAGGTGGCGATATCGGTGCCGTCGAGCAGGGCCGTGCCGGCATGGGGCGCGATGAGGCCGGCCAGCACCTTGAGCAGGGTGGTCTTGCCGGCGCCGTTGCGGCCGATGATGGCGGTGAGCCGGCCGGGCTCGGCGGCGAGGCTCAGCCCGCGCAGCACCTCGCGGCCCTTGAGGCTCACGCGCAATCCTCTCGCCTCGATCCTCATGACACCCTCATGGCGCTCACGGCGCCAGCTCCGCCCGGGTCTTGAGCACCAGCCACACGAAGAACGGCGCGCCGATCAGCGCGGTGAGCACGCCGATGCGCAGGTCCATCCACGGCTGGGCGAGGCGCAGGCCGATGTCCGCGACCAGCAGGAAGATGGCGCCCGCGAGCGCACTCGCCGGCAGCACCAGGCTGGGGCGGTGCCCGACAAAGGGCCGCAGCACGTGCGGCACCAGCAGGCCGACGAAGCCGATCACGCCGGTGACGGAGGTCGCCGCACCCACGGCCAGCGCCGTTCCGGCCACCAGGACGAGGCGCGTGCGCGCCACGTCGATGCCGAGGCTCCGGGCGGCGTCCTCGCCCAGGGTCAGCGCATCGAGGGCACGGCCCAGGAACAGCAGCACCGCCATGCCGGCGAGGATCGGCGGCGCCGCCAGCCAGACCTGCGTCAGGCTGCGGTCGGCGAGCGAGCCCATCAGCCAGAACACCATCTCCACAGAGGCGAACGGATTCTTCGACAGGTTGAGGGCGAGGGAGATGAGCGCGGTGGCGATGCCGGACACGGCGAGGCCGGCGAGGATCAGGGTGACGGGCCCGCCGTGGGCGCCGGCCAGCGCCACGACGGCCAGCATCGCCACCGCACCGCCGATCAGCCCGCCGAACGGCAACGCCAGCGCGAAGGTCTGCGAGAGGCCCAAGTGGATCGCCAGCACCGCCCCCAGCGCCGCCCCGCCGGAGACGCCGACCAGGCTCGGCTCGGCCAGGGGGTTGCGCAGGTAGCCCTGCAGCGCCGCTCCCGACAGGCCCAGGGCCGCACCCACCAGCGCCCCCAGCACCGCCCGTGGCATGCGGATCTCCCAGAAGATCAGGTCCGCCGCCTCCCCGGCGCCGCCCAGGCCGAAGCCGGAGGGGCCGATCGCCAGCGACAGCGCGAAGGCGAGGAGCGCCGCGACGGCGAGGCCGCCGATGAGGCGCGGCGGCGCCACGCCCGGGCGCTGGGGCTTGCCGCTCATCGCCGCTGTGCCCCGATGGCGCCGCGCACCTCGGCCAGGCGCGCTATGGCATCGGCAATGTGCGGCGTGCCGCACTGCCACAGGCGCCAC
>DATMZP010000551.1:0-3567 GCA_035573595.1 Hyphomicrobiaceae bacterium | reverse complement strand
CCCCAAGCGATAGAGCGCGATGTAGCGGGGAATGTCGCGGGCGGGGACGCAGCTGCCGATGTAGCTGCCCTTCAGAGTGCGCTCCTCGGCTACCAGGTTGGTTGCCGGCAGGGCGAAGCGGGCGTCGGGGTGCGGCAGGCTCGCCGTCACCGTGGTGCCGCCGCGCCTGGTGACCTTGTAGGCCAGCTCGAGCGCCTTCACCGAGCTCGCCATCTCGAAGGCGAACTCCACGCCGCCACCCGAGATGGCCTTCACCTGCTCGGCCGCATCCGGGCTCGTCGCGTTGACGACGTGCGTGGCGCCCATCTGCTTGGCGAGCTTTAGCTTGTCGTCGATCGTGTCGAGCGCGATGACCTGGCGCGCGCCGGCCGCGCGGGCGGCCAGCATCGACATGAGGCCGACGCCGCCGAGGCCGACCACGGCGACGGACGAGCCGGTCGGCAGCCTGGCGGTGTTGAGGACGGCGCCCGCGCCGGTGACGACGGCGCAGCCGAACAGGGCGGCCTCCTCGAACGGCAGGTCGCGGTCGATCTTGACCAGCGAATGCCGCGAGACCACGGCGTACTCGGCGAAGGCCGACACGCCGATGTGGTGGTTCACCGGCTGGCCATCGAGCTTGATGCGGCGGGCGCCCGACAGGAGGGTGCCGGAGGCGTTGGCCGGCACGGCCGGCTCGCACAGGCCCGGCCGGCCCTCCATGCAGGGCAGGCAGGACCCGCAGCTCGGCACGAACACCACGATGACGTGGTCGCCGGCGGCCAGGTCCTTCACCCCCGGCCCCGGCTCCACCACCTCGCCCGCCGCCTCATGGCCGAGCACCATGGGCATCGGCCGCGGCCGGTCGCCGTTGACGGTGGAGAGGTCGGAGTGGCACAGGCCCGCAGCCCGGATGCGCACCAGCACCTCGCCCTCGCCCGGCGGGTCCAGCTCCACCTCCTCGATGGCGAACGGCTTGGAGTGCTTGTAGGGCCGCGGCTTCATTGTCTCGCGGATGACGGCGGCGCGCATCTTCATGGCAAGCCTCTGGAAAGCGGGCAGGAAAGCCGCCGGGCATGGTCGGCCCTGCCCTGGTCAGCGCAGTTGTGCATTTTTATATGATCGATGGCTTCCCTCAAGCCGCTCCCTTGGCGCTGCCCCTGCACACGCCGAGCCAACCCATGCGAAGGCCCGCCTGTGCGTCCCACGGCGCGTGCAGCGTTGAGGACAGCCGCCGCGTGCCGGGAAAGCTCGATGCTGTCGTGCGACGGCCGCCGGCAGGTGCATTATCGGTCGCAGTCTCTGAGTAGTACGTTCCACATATCAGGTCTGACCGGAATGGAATTCTATCTTTATTTAGCCTGACCAGGCTGATGTAGAACAGCGTTGCGCTATATTCCGCCTCCTCAAGGGATCGGCCGATGGCGCAGCAGGTTCAGGGTCTGGCAGAAAGCAGCGAGGCCGCCGCGGCCGAGCTCGACCACCGGCTTGCGGAGATTGCGGACCTGGAGGGGCGGCTCGCCGAGATCGGGCGCCTGGCGCCCGGCCCGGTCGGGTTCTCCACCAGCCTCGGCCTTGAGGACCAGGCCATCCTGCACGCCATCGGTGCGGTCGGCGCCGCGGCCGGCGCCAGGATCGGCATCTTCACGCTGGATACCGGGCGCCTCTTCCCCGAGACCATCGAGACGATCGAGCGCAGCGAGCAGCGCTACGGCCTGCGCATCCGCCTGGTGGCGCCCGACGCAGCCGAGGTGGAGGCCCTGGTCGCCCGCGACGGCGCCATGGGCTTCCGGCTTTCCATCGACGCCCGCAAGGCCTGCTGCGAGGTGCGCAAGGTGCGGCCCTTGAAGCGCGCCCTGGCGGGTGCGGGAAGCTGGATCACCGGCCTGCGGCGCGAGCAGTCGGCCGGCCGCGGCAATGTGCCGTTCGCCGCCTGGGACCCGGAGCACCGCTTGGTCAAGGTCAACCCGCTGGCGGATTGGCCGCTGGAGCGGCTGGAGGCCTACATCGCCGCCAACGACGTGCCGGTGAACCCGCTGCATGCCAGGGGCTTCCCGTCCATCGGCTGCCAGCCCTGCACCCGCGCTGTCCGCCCCGGCGAGGACGTGCGCGCGGGGCGCTGGTGGTGGGAGAACGAGGATGGCAAGGAGTGCGGGCTGCACGCCAACCCGCGCCGCCCGGAGCGGGAGGCGGCGGCATGAGTGCGCCCCTCGCCCATCTCGACCTGCTGGAGGCGGAGAGCATCCACATCTTCCGCGAGGCCGCGGCGCAGTTCCGCGCGCCGGTGCTGCTTTATTCCATCGGCAAGGATTCCACGGTGCTGCTGCACCTGGCGCGCAAGGCATTCTACCCGGCCAGGCCGCCGTTCCCGCTGCTGCACGTGGATACCACGTGGAAGTTCCGCGACATGATCGCATTCCGCGACCGCACCGCGCGCGAGCTTGGCCTCGAGCTCATCGTGCATACCAACCGGGACGGAGTGGCACGCGGCATCAACCCCATCGACTATTCGCCCTCGATCTACACCGAGGTGATGAAGACCCAGGCCCTGCGGCAGGCGCTGGACCAGCACCGCTTCGATGCCGCCTTCGGCGGCGCCCGCCGCGACGAGGAGGCCTCGCGCGCCAAGGAGCGCGTGTTCTCCTTCCGCGCGGAGGGTCACCGCTGGGACCCGCGCCGGCAGCGCCCCGAGATGTGGCGCCTGCTCAACGGCCGGCTCGGGCCCGGCGAGACGGTGCGCGTCTTTCCGCTGTCCAACTGGACCGAGAAGGACGTGTGGCGCTACATCGCCCGCGAGCGGCTCGACGTGGTGCCGCTCTACTTCGCCGCCGAGCGCCCCACCATCGAGCGCAACGGCAGCCTTCTGGTGCTGGACGACGACCGCCTGCCGCTGCGCGACGGCGAGCGGGCGAAGATTGACCGCGTTCGCTTCCGCACGCTGGGGTGCTGGCCGCTCACGGCAGCCGTCCGCTCCGACGCCACGGACCTCGAAAGCGTCATCGAGGAGACGCTGTCGGCCAGTGTGTCCGAGCGCCAGGGCCGGCTGATCGACCACGACGACACCGGCGGCATGGAGCGCAAGAAGCAGGAGGGCTACTTCTGATGCCGGCGCTTGCTGAAGCCTTTGCCGAAAGCCCCGCGGAAAGGCTTGGCGCGCCGGCTCCCTCCACGCGACTCTTGCGGAGCGAGCCGGCGCCAGAGAGCGCGCCAGAGATCGGGCCAGAGATCGCACCGGGGATCGCCGGCAGGATTGCTCCCCAGACTGCGCCCCAGGTTGCCCCGGGCCGCGTCGCCGTCGCGGCCGGCAGCCTCCACGTCCTCACCTGCGGCTCCGTCGACGACGGCAAGTCCACCCTGATCGGCCGCATGCTGTGGGACGCGGGAGCGCTCACCACCGACCAGCGCGCTGCCATCGAGCGCGGTGCCAGAACCGCGGCCGGCACGCCCGATTTCAGCCGGCTGGTGGACGGCCTCGCCGCCGAGCGCGAGCAGGGCATCACCATCGACATCGCCTGGCGCTACTTCGACACGCAGATGCGCCGCCTCGTCATCATCGACAGCCCCGGCCACGAGCAGTACACGCGCAACATG
>DATMZP010000550.1:0-2291 GCA_035573595.1 Hyphomicrobiaceae bacterium | reverse complement strand
AGGGCGGCAAGGCCCGCGTCGTACGGGTGCCCGATCCCTGCAACCTGCCCAAGGCCCGCAAGAACGCCACCGAGATCAAGGGCGCCCGCGCCGCCCACAGGCGCGACGGCGCGGCGATGGCGCACTTCCTCGCCTGGCTCGACCGCGAGGCCGCCTCGGGCCGCATCGACGAGATCGCTGCCTCGAAGCGGCTCGAGGAGCTGCGCGCCGAGACGCAGGCGCTCAAGGAGATCAGCTTCGACACCATCTCGGGCGCCGGGCCGAACGGGGCCATCGTGCACTATCGCGTCAACACGGCCAGCAACTGCGCGCTCAAGCCGGGCGAGCTGTACCTGGTCGACTCCGGCGCCCAGTATCTCGACGGCACCACGGATGTGACGCGCACGGTGGCGATCGGCCAGCCCACCCGCGAGATGCAGGAGCGGTTCACCCTCGTCCTCAAGGGCCACATCGCCATCGCCACCGCCCGCTTCCCCAAGGATACGCGCGGGGTGGACCTCGACCCGTTCGCGCGCCGCGCCCTGTGGGAGGCAGGGCTCGACTTCGACCACGGCACCGGCCACGGCGTGGGCAGCTACCTCTCGGTTCACGAGGGGCCGCAGAGCCTCTCCAAGGCCGGCATGGTGGCGCTGGAGCCCGGCATGATCGTCTCCAACGAGCCCGGCTACTACAAGAAGGGCGCCTACGGCATCCGCATCGAGAACCTGCTGCTGGTGACGGAGCCGGAGAAAGTCCCCGGCGGCGAGCGCGAGGCGATGTCCTTCGAGACGCTCACCCTGGTCCCTATCGACCGGCGCCTCGTCGTGCCCGGGATGCTGTCAGCGGCGGAGCTCGCCTGGCTTAACGCCTACCACGCACGGGTGCGCGAGGAGATCTGCCCAGAGCTGGGGCCGGAGGATCGGGCGTGGCTGGAGCAGGCGACGGCCGCGATACCTGCGCCGCATCGGCGGTGAGAGGGTTCACGGCTCCTCGCAACATCAGCACTCCACTGCGCTCAGATAACCCTCGCGTGCGTAGGCGAGCAGGGTGGCATCGCGGGTCATCACGGTGTAGCCATGCTCGCGCGCGGTCGCCGCGATGATGCGGTCTGCGGGATCGCGCGGCGGTGCGCCAGGCAAGAACGATGAATCCAGCAGGATCTCTGCGCTGAGGCGCGCCATCGCGACGCCGGGCATGGATGTAAGGCGGCGCAGATATTCGCGCGGCCGAATGGCAGCTCGCAGGCGACCGCGCGAGAAGAGGAGGCCGAGCTCCCACCCGGCGATCGGCGAGAGCAGCACGGCCTCGCCGCCGCGAAACTTCTCCGTCAGAAGCGCGGCCGCGGCAGGCCTGAGGGTGCCTTCGACGGCGAAGATCGCGGCGTTGGTGTCGAGCAGGAGTTGCACAGTCACGTCCCGCGCTCGTCCTTGCCGTATTTCTTTTTGAGTATCCCTTCCCACTCGTCGGGATCGAGGGCCGGATTGGTCAGGTCCAGGCTGGGGTCAATCCACAGGAGGCCCTTCAGCGCCCCGATCATAGGGTGCTGGGCGTGCGGGTCCTGCGGTTTGTAAGGTGCGCTGCTCTCGGCCATTCCCTTCTGCATCACGTCAGCCTCCATCTTGTCAGCGGCACGTACAAAGACGAGCTTTTCGCCTTCCATATCCACTTGCTCGGTGCGGTAACCCGCCCGCAGCCAAGCGTTGGCATGGGCATGGCCGGTCGCGTCATTCGCCCACCATGGCCGGTGCCTGCGCGCAGAGGCGGGAAGCGGGCACCCGATGACCGACTCGATTTGTTGAAACGTCATCGGAATGCGGCTTCCCATCTGCTGACGAAGGTAGCGATGGAGCGGATCGTATTTCATTGGTGTTCCGAGGCGCTATGAACTATGTGGGTCTTCCTTTTATAGGAACTACGGCTTTATCTGTAGGAACTGAAGTATGGAAGTCAAGCGATTTGCTGGCTACGCTACCGACCCGCAGCACCCGCTGCAGAAACGCCAGCTCCGCCTCCAGCACTGCGACAATGGTTTCCGCCTTGCGGAAGCCGTGCGCCTCGCCGGGGAACTCGTGACAGGCGACGTCGATGCCGCGGGCCTTGAGCTTCGCCACGATCAGGCGGGACTGCTCCGGCGGCACCACCTTATCGTCGAGGCCCTGGAACAGGATGACGGGGGCCTCGATGCCGTCGATCAGGTTGATGGGCGAACGCTCGGCGCATACGGCCTTCCACTTCCCCGGCGTTGTGCCGAGCAGGCGGTGCAGGTAGCCCGACTCGAACTTGTGGGTGTGCTCCATCAGGAGGCCCAGGTC
>DATMZP010000549.1:0-7006 GCA_035573595.1 Hyphomicrobiaceae bacterium | reverse complement strand
GGAACATGCCGCCGCCGCCGAAGTCTCCGACCAGGTTGAGCGGCGGCACCGGCGCCTCGCCCTTGCGGCCGATAGCGTGCAGCACGCCGGCCAGTGCGATGTAGTCGATATCGTGGCCGGCGGCGTCGGCGAGCGGGCCGTCCTGGCCAAAGCCGGTCATGCGGCCGAACACGAGCCTGGGATTGAGCGCCCGCAGCACCTCGGGGCCAAGGCCCAGCCGCTCCATCACCCCGGGGCGGAATCCCTCGACGATGGCGTCGGCCTTGGCGGCGAGGCGCTTCACCACCTCGCGGCCCGCCTCGGCTTTTACGTCGACGGCAATGGTGCGTCGGCCGCGGTGCAGAACGTCGAACTTCACGTCGCGGCCCGGCAGACCGAGGTCGGCGGCCTCGCGGCGATCGACACGGATCACCTCGGCGCCCATGTCGGCGAGCAGCATGGCCGCGAACGGCGCCGGGCCGATGCCGGCCATCTCGACGATCCGGTATCCGGCGAGCGGGCCCATCCTCGGTTCCTCCATCGTGCTTGCCCCGCACGATGGATCGCGGCCTGCCGCCGTGACAAGCCTGTTTCGGATCCGCCGGAAGCTTGCAGGTGTTGGGTCGGCGCCCGGCTTTCGCCGGGCATGACCCAACCTGATCCTGACACCATCCAGCCAAGTCCGGACGTCGGCCCGCTGCCCGTGTCCGGCCTGCTCTCACTGAAATGTGACGCGTGCGTATTGCCAGCAGCGTGGCAGCAGTATTGTCCGCGCCTACCGCGAATGCATGCGGTTGCCTTGGTGTTGACACTTTCGGGCGGGAGTGAAGGCCCTCGTCGGGCACCGACGCCGCAGCCCGCAGGCTCTAACCCCTCACGCGTGCAAGGAAATCACACTCCCGGCGCGAAATCGGCGGTTGGCTGCGATTGCGTCTTGTCGGGTCCGTCGCCCTTCCCAAGTTAGTGCCGCCAACTTCACCGCTCGCCTCGCGACCGTAGAGCCCCGCCAGTTCCTAAATCTCTCAGCCCCAGAGCACCCTCAGAGCACCGCAGACCTCCTATGACCATCCGCTTCATCGTGACCGGCGTCCTGGCCGCCATCTTCGTGGGCGTGCTGGCCATGTGGAATTTCGTCTGGAAGCCGGACATGATCAAAGGCTTCATCACCGCGAACGTGCCGCCACCGTCTACCGTCACGTCCGAGCCGGCCCGCACGGAGAAGTGGGTAGAGCAACTCACCTCCATCGGCACGCTGTTCTCCTCGCACGGCGTGGACGTGGCCTCCCAGGTGGCGGGCATCGTCACCGAGGTGCATGCCGAGAGCGGCGCCGACGTGGACCAGGGCGCCCCCCTGGTCCAGCTCGACATCGCAGTGGAGGAGGCGGATCTCGCCAGCGCCAAGGCGGTGCTGGCCGAGGCCGAGGTGGCCTTCAAGCGGCAGGCCGACCTGATCGAGAAGAAGGTCACCTCCGAGGCCAGCCTGGATACCGCCCGTTCCAAGCGCGATACGGCGCAGGCGGCCGTCAGCAAGATCGAGGCGGTGATCGCGCAGAAGACCATCAGGTCGCCGGTGACCGGGCGCCTCGGCATCCGCAAGGTGGAGCGGGGCCAGTACGTCTCGCCCGGAATGACGCTGGTCACCGTGCAGGCCCTCGACCCGATGCGGGCCGACTTCCCCATGCCCGAGCAGGCCATCGGCAAGCTGCGGGTGGGCCAGCAGATCGAGATCGCGGTAGATGCCTACACCGGCAAGGTCTTCAAGGGCACCATCGAGTCGCTCGACGCCCGCGTAGCTCAGGACACCCGCACCCTCCTGGTGCGCGGCAGCCTGCCCAACCCGCAGCGCAAGCTGCTGCCCGGCATGTTCGCCAACGTGACGGTGCTGCTTGGCGACCCGCGCCCGGTGGTCACTGTGCCCCGCACGGCCGTCACCTACAGCCTCTACGGCGACAGCCTCTACGTCGTGAAGGCGGCGGAGCCGGCCGACAAGGACAAGGGCACCGGCGGCCAGGCCGCCGCATCGACGGCGGGGGGCGAGCGCAAGCTCGTCGCCGAGCGGCGGTTTGTGAAGACGGGCCAGGCCAGGGACGACCGCGTGGCGATCGTCTCCGGCATCCAGGTCGGCGACGAGATCGTCACAACGGGCCAGCTCAAGCTCAATCCCGGCGCCGCCATCCGCATCGACAACGCCCAGCCGCTGGTGCGGCCGGAAGAGCGGCCGAAGGAATAGCCGGCATCGGCAGTCGGGCGTCGGCAGTCGTGAGAAGAGAGCCGTAATGGAAGCATTCAGAGCTTTGCCGCCTGTCGGCGACACCCGACTGCCGACGCCCGACTGCCGACTGCCGAGTCCGTGTTAGCGGCGATAAGCGGGGGGACCCATGTCGTTCACCGACATCTTCATTCGCCGGCCGGTGCTCGCCAGCGTGGTGAGCCTGCTGATCCTGCTGATCGGGCTGGCCTCGGGGTTCAGCCTGCCGGTTCGGCAGTTTCCCAAGCTGACCAACACCAAGATCACCATCACCACCGCGTACCCCGGCGCCAATGCCGACGTGATCCGCGGCTTCATCACCACGCCGATGCTGCAGGCGGTGGCGAGCGCCGAGGGCATCGACACCCTCACCTCCAAGTCGAACCAGAACATCAGCACCATCGAGCTGAACCTGCGCCTCGACGCCAATGCCGACCGGGCCGTCTCTGACGTTCTCTCCAAGATCCAGCAGGTCAAGGCGGTGCTGCCGCGCGAGGCCCAGGACCCGGTCGTCGTCCGCCAGACCGGCGACCCGATCGCGCTGATGTACATGTCGTTCCACAGCACGGTGATGTCGTCGTCGCAGATCACCGACTACCTGAGCCGCGTGGTGCAGCCGCGTCTGCAGACCATCGAAGGCGTTGCCAACGCCCAGGTGTTCGGCGCCCAGACCTTCGCCATGCGGGTCTGGCTCAACCCGGACAAGATGGCCTCGCTCGCCATCACGCCCCTTGATGTGCGCAACGCGCTCGCCGCCAACAACTTCATCACGGCGGCCGGCCAGGTGAAGGGCGACTTCGTCCAGACCACCATCAACGCCGAGACCTCGCTCAGCGACCCGGCGGCGTTCGCCAAGCTGGTGGTGGCGTCGCGCGGCGACGCGCTGATCCGGCTGGAGGACATCGGCAGCATCGAGCTGGGCCCCGAGAGCGTGAGCACGTCCACGGCCTTCGACGGTCAGAAGGCGGTGTTTGTCGGCCTGTTCGCCCTCCCCACCGCCAACCCGCTGACTGTGATTGCCAAGGTGCGGGGAGCGTTCCCCGACATCCAGCGCCAGCTGCCGCCCGGCCTGGAAGGCAACATCGCCTACGACGCCACCAAGTTCATCGAGGCCTCGATCAGGGAGGTGGCCACCACCCTCGTCGAGGCGGTGATCATCGTGATCGTCGTCATCTTCCTCTTCCTCGGCAATCTGCGCTCCACGCTGATCCCGATTGTCACCATCCCGCTGTCCCTCGTCGGCGTGATGTTCGCCCTGCTGGCGCTCGGCTACTCCATCAACCTGCTCACGCTGCTGGCGCTGGTGCTCGCCATCGGCCTTGTCGTGGACGACGCCATCGTGGTGGTGGAGAACATCCACCGGCACATCGAGGAGGGCATGGCGCCGTTCGATGCGGCCCTTGTCGGAGCACGCGAGATCGCCGTGCCGGTCATCTCCATGACCATCACGCTGGCGGCGGTCTACGCGCCCATAGGCTTCGTCTCCGGCCTCACCGGCATCCTGTTCCGCGAGTTCGCGTTCACGCTCGCCGGCGCCGTCGTCGTGTCCGGCGTCATCGCCCTCACCCTGTCGCCGATGATGGCCTCGAGGCTGCTCAAGCCGCAGCAGCACACCGGATGGTTCGGGCGCACGCTCGACCGGATCTTCGACAGTCTGCGCCGGCGCTACGACCGGCGCCTCCACCGTACCCTCAATCGCCGGCCCGTCACGATCCTCACGCTGGTGGCCGTGATGTTCGCGACCGGCATCATGTACATCACGACCCAGAAGGAGCTGGCACCCGAGGAGGACCAGGGCTTCCTGATGAGCATGGTGCAGGTGCCGGCCACTGCCAACCTCGACTACCTGGAGCAGGCCACACGCCAGCTCGGCAAGGTGTTCGATACAGTGCCTGAGAAGGACCATCTGTTCACGATCAACGGCTTCCCCGACCCGCAATCGTCGTTCTCGGGTCTCATTCTGAAGCAGTGGGAGCAGCGCCAGCGCTCGCAGAAGGCGATACTGGGCAGCTTGCAGGGGCCGGCGGCCGGCGTCGCCAACGCCCGGGTGTTCACCTTCGGCCCGCCGTCGCTGCCGGGCTCCATCGGCGGCCCGCCGGTGCAGTTCGTGATCACGACCACCGCCGACTACACGCAGCTGGCGGCGGTCATGGACAAGATGCTGACCGAGGCGCGCAAGAGCGGCCTCTTCATCTTCGCGGTGGGCGACCTCAAGTTCGAGACGCCGCAGATCGAGCTGAAGATCGACCACGACAGGGCCAACCGCCTCGGCATCACCATGCAGGACCTGGGCGGATCGCTGGCGACGCTGCTGGGCGGCAACTTCGTGAACCGGTTCAACCTCTACGGCCGCGCCTACCAGGTGATCCCGCAGGTGCCGCGCGATTTCCGGCTGACCTCGGACTGGCTGGAGCGCTATCAGGTGCGCACCAGCTCGGGCTCCCTTGTGCCGTTGGCGAGCGTGGTCTCCATTGAGCAGTCGGTGCAGCCCAATACGCTCACCACATTCCAGCAGCTGAACTCGGCCACCATCCAGGGCGTGCCATTCCCAGGCCGGACCGTGGGTGAGGCGCTGGACTTCATGAAGGCCAAGGCGGCGGAGCACCTGCCCTTCGGCTTCACCTACGACTTCCAGGGCGAGAGCCGGCAGTACGTGCAGGAGGGGAGCACGCTGGTCCTCACCTTCGTATTCGCACTGATCATCATCTACCTGGTGCTGGCGGCGCAGTACGAGAGCTTCCGCGATCCCATCATCATTCTGATCGCGCTGCCCACGGCCATTTTCGGCGCGCTGCTGCCCATGAACATCGCCGGGCTGGCCAGCATCAACATCTATACCCAGGTGGGGCTCGTCACGCTGATCGGCCTCATCTCCAAGCACGGCATCCTGATGGTGGACTACGCCAACCGCCTGCAGGAGAACGAGGGGCTCAGCCGTCGCGACGCCATCCACAGGGCGGCCGGCATCCGGTTGCGACCGATCCTGATGACCACCGCCGCCATGGTGGTCGGCATGGTCCCGCTGCTCACCGCGCACGGCGCCGGCGCCGCCAGCCGCTTCGCCATCGGCCTCGTCATCGCCGCCGGCATGACCATCGGCACGCTGTTCACGCTGTTTGTGACGCCGGTGGTCTACACCTACGTGGCCCGCGACCACGCCGCCCATCGCGCCCGCCCCGGCCCGGCCCCGCAAGAGCAGCCTGCGGAGTAGGTGCCAGTAGGTGTCGGGCCCTCTGGGTCTGACACCGGCGGCAGCTGGGGAGAAAGGGCTTGGAGCGTTGCATGTGCGCCACAATGGCCCTCTTGCGGTCAATATTCTCGGACACCTTTTTGAGACTTGTTAACCCACACCTGCGAAGGTTGCAGAAGCCGGGTTGACATCGGGTTGAATGCTGACAATAGCGGTTGTGAGGGTTGTGGTATGGGCGTCTTTGCGGGGCATGGCTCCCGGGTAAGGGGCGTGACCATCTCTTTCGGCGAGCGTTTCGCCGCTTCCGACCAGTTCGACGCGATCTTCCGCGAGGGCATGGCGCTCGTGGAGCGCGCTGCCGCCTACCTCGACGGCCCCGGCCGCAAGGAGGCCAAGGCCCTCGCCGGCTCGGCAGCGATGCTCTACGCCAGTGAGAGCATGCGGCTCACCACCCGCCTCCTGGAGCTGGCGTCGTGGTTGATGATCCGCCGCTCCTTCAAGGACGGCGAGATCACCGCCGAACAGCTTGCCCGCAAGCGCGAGCGCGTGCGCCTCACCGAGCCGGGCCGCATCTCCCACGTCAGGGGCTTCGACACCTTGCCCGAGGGGCTGCAGGACCTGATCAAGGCCAGCTTCGCCCTCAACGACCGCGTGGTGCGGCTGGACCTCGCCATGCAGGTGCGCGTCGATGAGGACCAGCCCGATGCGGTGGACGGCCCGCCCCTGGCCAGCTCCGTGCAGGCGCCGGTGCAGACACAGCTGAGGCGGCTGGAGCGCGCCTTCTCCGCCCGCCCGAAGCTGCGCGCGGTTCCGACGGGCTCGTAGGGCGCGAACGCGGGTCAGCCCGCTCGCGACATCCCTCGCCATTTCCCACCAAGAAGCCGTGCGCGAGGGCATGACCCCTCGCGCCTGCCCCTGCCTCGCTGCAGCCGGAATTACTCCGGCCGCGCACGAGTCCGGCGGCCGTTCCTGTTACGCCAACCCTCGCCAAAAGACCCCCGCGGATGGCCGACGCCCCGGCGAGAAGCCACGGCTGGATGCAAGTCTGCATCGCCGTAAATCTGGTTAATACTTTGATATTAAAAGAAATATTGTCTTAGGCTCATGTGCAAGCTAAGGATGCAGCCTGGGGTCAGTGGTGCGGGGCCGGCCAGAAACCGGTGCGCGTGCGCGCAGGGGTGCTGGTGATGCAAGTGCGCAGGATTTTTGCGGGTGCCTCGTTCGGGCCGGACGCCCTCAAGGTTCTGTTCCGGGCCTACGACGAGGCGTGGGCGATCCTCGCGCCCCGCTACGGCAACGACCAACCCGCCATCGATGCCGGACGCCTGCGGCTCGCCGATATCATGCTCGCGCTGATGCGCGAGGACACCCGCGATGTCGCCTGGCTGCGGGATGAGGCCCTGCGGCATTACCAGACCGCCGCGGGCGACCGGTAGCCCCATCGCGCATCGACAGCGCCAAGCACCGGTGCGCCACGCCGAGGAGACGCCGGTGAATCAGTCCTGGCCCGGCTGGCCGCGTCCCGCCGCCCTGGCGCGGGCCAGCGTGCGCTCGGCGCGGGTGAGATGTGGCTTGTCCACCATCTGGCC
>DATMZP010000548.1:0-2985 GCA_035573595.1 Hyphomicrobiaceae bacterium | reverse complement strand
AGTGAGCGTTCATCCGGCGCGAGCGGATTCTTGCGCCCCGGCTTTCCGGGGTTGA
This sequence comes from Hyphomicrobiaceae bacterium, assembly GCA_035573595.1. GTDB lineage: Bacteria > Pseudomonadota > Alphaproteobacteria > Rhizobiales > Hyphomicrobiaceae > AWTP1-13. The sequence goes on along the minus strand of DATMZP010000548.1, from coordinate 2,930 downwards.
GCGGTCTTGCGCGGGGGCAACGGAGCGGTCGCGCGCGGCGCAGGGGATACTGCGACGGTCCCTGAGGAGCGAATTGGGGCGAGGGGCTTCCGCGATGCGTATCGAGCGGATCGTCGTTACCGGGGACGTATTCAGGACGACCGACGGGGATGCGAACCAGCTCGGCAACGTGCGCTGGCTGCGCAGCGAGCTGTCGCAGCTTTACGAGCTCACCGGCTTGTGCCCCGAGCTCCGATATCGCCGCAACGCCCGCGACGACGGGCGCGCGGTCATCCGCAAGTGGTATCGCCTCATGGACCGCACCCCCTCGCTGGAGGCGTGGGCGGCCACCTTCCACCTGGCGCCGCCGCCGGCCCTCATCGAGGCCATGCGGCCCGATTACGAGGGCGCGCTCGTCATCGGCTTCGAGCTGTCGCCGCTGATGCGCTCCGTCCTCGGTGGCATCGGCGTGCCCTGGGTTGACGTGTCGGTGGGCCTGATCCGGTTTCTCGACGACCTCGCGCTCAGCCTGCGCTTCTCGTGGGCCGTGGAGGTGGCCCATCCGGGCCTGGTCTCGTCCGCGCAGGTACGCGAGGCGGCGGCGCGGGTGCGCGCGCGATGCCGCGGCGATACGGCGGCCGCCCCCCTGGAGGGAGCCTGCGTGTTCCTGGCCCAGACCCGTCATGACCGCGCGCTGATCAAGAACGGCGACTTCTTCCCCGACACCGAGGCGATCGAGCGCATCGCCCAGGCACTCGACGGCCGCCGGCTCGTCCTCAAGCCGCACCCCCTGGCGCCCGACAACCCGCTGCTGGCGACGCTGCGAGAGCGCTTCGGAGCGGCCACGACCGACGCCAACGTCTACAGCCTGCTGGCTACGGCGGGCGACGTACGCTTTCTCACCATCTCGTCGTCGGCGGCCATCGAGGCGCGCCACTTCGGGCACACGCCCGCGATCTTCCATGCCGACGCGCATGCCGACGCGGGTGCCAGCTCCAGCCTGTGGGCGCACCGCAGCGCCGCGTTCTGGCGCGCGGCGCTGGCGCCCGTCCTGCCGCTGAAGCCGGAGGCGGACTACGAGGAGCGGGTACGGCCCGACCGGCTGCGCCGCAGCCTCTGCGCCTGGGGATGGCCGCCGCCCGACGCCTCCGCGGCCGTCGGGCGGCGGCAATCGGCAGTCGTGAAGACTCCATTTCGGCTGTGGGCGCACCCTGCTGCGACTGCCGACGCCCGACCCCCGACTGCCGCTTCGGCGTGGGCCTCCCCGCAGGCCCAGCCCGGCGTGATCCTCCTGGCGCCGCCGTGGCCGCGCAGCGGCAGCGCCAACCTGTTCGCGGCGCAGGCGGCGGCACACGCCCGGCGCGGCGCCCGCGTGCTGCTTCTGCTGACGCCGCTGGAGCGCCGATGGCATCGTCCGAGCAAGGCCGGCTTCTGGGCCGACGCCGTCGCCTCGATGCGGTTTGCCGGCGTCGAGGCGGTGGCCGTTCCGCGCCCCGACTCCGGCAAGCTCCGCTCCTGGTGCCAGTGGATGCTGGCCGGGCGCGACGACGCGATGGCGGCCTCGGCGCGCTACGCCGCCACCGGGCGGCTGCCGCGCGAGGTGGCCGAGCTGGTGGCCTCCACCCGGATCGGCCTGATCCACGCCAACCACGTCTACGCCATCCGCCTGGCACGGCGCCTCGCCCGTGTCGTCGAGGGCGTGCAGGGTCACCGTCCCCGCATCCTGCTCGACACCCACGACGTCCAGAGCGATGCGTGCGCGGCCTTCGTCAACCCGCACTCGCGCCGCCGCGACGACCACGACGCGCTGTTGCGGACGGAGCTGGCGCTGTGCGCCGAGGCGGATGCGCTGGTGCATCTGACCGAGGCGGACTTCGAGTTCTTCTCCTGCTGCCTGCCGGGCAAGTGCCACCGGCTGATCCTGCCCACGCTGCATCCGGGCAGCGAGGCGGAGCTGGTGTGGCGCCGCGGCCGCGGGCGGCGCAACGGCTTCTTCGACCTCGTCTACCTGGGCAACCGGCACGAGGCCAACCTTGCGACGGTGCAGTGGCTGCTGCGCGAGGTGCTGCCGCTCGCCCGGCCCGACGTGGTCGAGCGCATCCGTATCGTCGGCACCGTCGGCGATCTCGTCGCCGGCCGCGACCCGGCGCTGCTCGGGTGCTGGCGGCACCTGTTCGTGGGCGAGGTGCCTTCGGTGTTCGATCTCTACACCGAGGCGAAGGCGGTGCTGGCTCCGGCCGCGGCCGGCACCGGCACCTCGATCAAGCTGATCGAGGCCCTGTGCGGGGCCAAGCCGGTCCTCGCCACCAGCCTGGCACTGCGCGGCCTGCCGCGCGGCGAGGCCGGCGGGGAGGACGTGCACGTGCACGACACCGCCGCCGGTTTCGCCGAGGCCATGGCGCGGCTGGTCGACGCCGACGGGCCGCCCATGTCGCCCGCCAACGCCGCCCTGTACGACCGGCTGTTCTCCAACGCGCGCTACTTCGCGGCGCTGGACGATGTGGTGGATGAGATGGGGGAATGGGGAATAGGGAATAGGAGTAGTACGGCAATGCGTTACTCCCTACTCCCTACTCCCCTACTCCCCTTTCTCACGGCTTGAAGAAATCCGGGTCGGGGCAGATGCCGTCGCCGCGGCGGGCGAGGGGGCAGTTGAAGTAGGAGTAGGGCTCCAGCGAGTAGCGCTCGGCGTAGTAGTTCGTCGGCGGGCCGAAGTAGCGCGACGGGATGGCGCGGCCGGTGGCGGTGTAGTAGCGGCCCCTGAGGGCGCGGCGGGCGAAGCTCACGTCCGCCTGGGCGTCGTAGTAGGCGCGCCAGGCGAACCAGGGGTTGGCAGTGACGCCGTAATAGCGGGATGGGGCGTTGTACCAGGCCGAGGGCGGGGGCGGCGGCGGGGCGTAGTGGACGGCGGCGCGCCGGCCGTGGCGGCAGCAGCCGTTGCCGGCTTCGGC
>DATMZP010000547.1:0-3861 GCA_035573595.1 Hyphomicrobiaceae bacterium | reverse complement strand
CCGCCACCCTCGTCATTCTGGGCGCACTTGTGCTAACGCTGGGCGCCGGCTGGGTGCCGCTGAGGCGGCTCCTGCTCGCCCTGCTCTCACCGGCAATCGCCAACCGCCTCCCACCCGTTCCCGCGCGCACCTGAACCCGTCCTCAAAAATGCCATGACCAGCTTCTCCCCCCGCGAAATCGTCTCCGAGCTGGACCGCTTCATCGTCGGCCAGAAGGACGCCAAGCGCGCCGTCGCCATCGCGCTCCGCAACCGCTGGCGGCGCCAGCAGCTGCCCGAGGACCTGCGCGAGGAGGTGCTGCCCAAGAACATCCTCATGATCGGTCCCACGGGCTGCGGCAAGACCGAGATCTCCCGCCGTCTCGCCAAGCTCGCCGGCGCGCCGTTCCTCAAGGTGGAGGCCACCAAGTTCACCGAGGTGGGCTACGTCGGCCGCGACGTGGATTCGATCGTGCGCGACCTCATGGAGGTGGGGATCGGCCTGGTGCGCGAGACCAAGCGCCGCGAGGTGCGGGCGCAGGCCGAGAAGAACGCCGAGGAGCGCGTGCTCGACGCGCTGGTGGGTCCCGAGGCGCGGTCGGCCACCCGCGAGGATTTCCGCCGCCGGCTCAGGGGCAACGAGATCAACGACCGGGAGGTGGAGGTGCAGGTGGCCGAGAGCGGCCCGCAGCTGCCCACCTTCGATATCCCCGGCGGCCAGGTCGGCATGATCAATCTCAACGAGATGCTGGGCAAGGCGCTGGGGCAGCGCACCAAGCCGCGCCGCATGACCGTGGGCCAGGCCTACGAGGTGCTGCTGGCCCAGGAGGGCGACAAGCTGCTCGACCAGGACCAGATCGTGCAGGAGGCCATCCGCAGCGTCGAGAACGACGGCATCGTGTTCCTGGACGAGATCGACAAGGTCTGCTCCCGCTCCGAGGCCGGGCGTGTCGGCGCCGACGTGTCGCGCGAGGGCGTGCAGCGCGACCTGCTGCCCCTGCTGGAGGGAACCACCGTCTCCACCAAGCACGGGCCGGTGAAGACCGACCACGTGCTGTTCATCGCCTCGGGCGCCTTCCACATGGCCAAGCCCTCCGACCTTCTGCCCGAGCTGCAGGGCCGCCTGCCGATCCGCGTGGAGCTGAGGCCGCTCACCAAGGAGGACTTCCGCCGCATCCTGGTGGAGCCGGAGGCGAGCCTCATCAAGCAGTACGTCGCGCTGATGGCGACCGAGGGCGTCCATCTCAGCTTCACCGACGACGCCATCGATGCGCTCGCCGCCATCGCCGCCCAGGTCAACGCCACGGTGGAGAACATCGGCGCGCGCCGGCTGCAGACGGTGATGGAGCGGGTGCTCGACGAGATCTCCTTCGAGGCCACCGACAAGGGCGGCGAGACCCTCTCCATCGACGCGGCCTACGTCGAGGCCCGCATCGGCGACCTCGCCAAGAACGCCGACCTGAGCAAGTTCATCCTGTAGCGGTGTCAGACCTCTCCTGACGTTTGCACCCGTCATCCCGGAAGTCGAGCCCCGCAGGGGCGAGACTGTCCGGGATCTCGCGAGGTGAGTCGAAGCCTACGCGGAGATCCCGGCTCGGATCGCTGCTCGCCTTTGGCTCGCATCGTTCCGGCCGGGATGACGGGTGGAAGTGGCAGTGTCAGTTCTGACCGAGCCGCATCAAAGGCCGGCGGCCGCGGCGGCGTTGAGCTGGCGGGCGCGCTCTTACCATTTGCGGGCGAGGGCCACGTCCGGCTTCACGCCCTGCACCTCGAGTCGCTTGAGCTCGACGGGATCGTAGGTGACCGCCAGCTGCAGGGCGCCGGCAGCGAGACCCGCATCGGCCGCGCGCTCGAAGAAATCGCGCGCACCCATGACGTTGCCGTTGGCGAGATAGGCCTCCCCGCGCGCCAGCAGGCGCTCCGCCCTGGCGCGCTGCTCGGCTGCCGCCTCCGGCGCCGTGGGCTCGGCACTCGCCAGCTGCGCGCCCCCTGAGGCCGGCGCGGGACGCGAAGCGACACCAGCCCCCGATTGGGGAGCCGTCCGAATGACCAGCAAGCCGAGTGCGTCGGCGGATCTCACCCGCATCCGTCATAGCAGCCGAGCGTTTTCTTGCGGTGCACGCCCCAGGTCGCCAAGTCGCGCAGATCGGCCCTTCGGCCTACCGCGCCGGCAGCACCATCTGGGTCTGGGTGACGACGGCGACGAGCTTGCCGTCCTCGGAGCGGATGGTGGTCTGCCACACCTGCGTGGTGCGGCCGCGGTGGAGCGGGACGGACTCGGCGGTGACCCGCGTTTGCTCCCGCGCCGCGCCCATGAAGTTGGTCTTGGATTCGATGGTGGTGGTGCGGGCACCGGCCGGCAGGTTGGCCACCGTGCCGACCGCGCCCACCGTGTCGGCAAACGCCATCAGGGCGCCGCCGTGGCAGACCCCGCCGGCGGTGCAAAGGTCCGCGCGCACCGTCATGCCGGCGACGATCTTCTCCGGCGTCATCACCTCGATCTCGACGCCCATCAGGCCGGGAAACAGCGGCTGGAGGAGCTTCTCAAGCTCCGCTGCGGTCGGCATCGGCGGCTTCCTTCCTGGGCGCTGTTGGGCTGTACAGTCGCGAGCTCGCGAAGGCGTGAAATCGATCTCACGACCTCCGACTTCACGACCATCCTAGCGTGGAAACGCCGCCCTGTCCGAGGCCGAGGCGCCGAGGCGTCTCAGGCCGTCGACGGCGGCCTGGGCGGAAGGATCGGCGGCCAGCACGCGGCGGTAGTCGGCGATCGCGTCCTGGACCCGGCCCAGCGCCTCGTAGACGCGGGCGCGCGTCTCCAGGAACTCAGGGATCTGCGGATCGAGGTCGGCGGCCCGCTCGGCGTCGCGCAGGGCGCGGGAAGGCTGCTCGGCCTTGAGGAGCACCGACGCCCGCGCGCTGTAGGCCGCAGAGTAGCGTGGATTGAGCTCGACGGCCTTGCTGTAGTCCTCCAGCGCCCGCTGGTACTGCTCCTTGCCCTCGTAGGCCGTGCCGCGCTTGAGGTAGGCCGCGGCATAGGCCGGGTCGAGCTGGATGACCCGCGTCTGGTCGGCGATGGCGTGGTCCAGCTCCCCCTCGCTCAGGTAGGCGGAGCCGCGGTTGAAATAGGCCGTGGCATCTCGCGGGAACTGGCGGATGCGCTCGGTGCACCCACGCAGGCGGCGGTCGGCGTCCCGATCCTGCTCGCAATCCTCCAGCGGGCCGGCATAGGCGGCCGTCTGGCAGAGCACCACAACAATGAGCGCGATCCACTTCAGCATGCAGCTGCCCTCCCCGGGTGGACCCTCGATGCATTCCAGCACCGCATTGTGGCGGCAATGTCGCCGCCTTGATTTCACCCAATTTTCCCGGTGGCCGGCGCTTTGGCACGGCGCACCGCTTGTCCGGAGACAGAGCTACCGCGATTCGGCGGCCACGCCCGACGACTGTGTGCAGCCGGCGCCGAGCACAGCTCAGATCAGCCGGCGCGCGGCCCGCCGCAACCCCTGCAGGATCGGCTCGAAGGCCTCCTCGTCGCGGCTCTCCGGGTAGACCATGTAGACGGGCGAGCTGAACGCGCGCGACCGGGGCGGGATGCGCAGGCGCCGCCGGCTGACGTGGTGCCGCACCAGCCGGCGCGGGAAGTAGCCCGAGGCCTCGTTGCTGAGCAGATAGTCGAGCCCCATCGACCCGAGATCGAGGTTAACGCCCGTATTGGCGAGCTCGGGGAAGGCCGCCGCATGGTCGGCCTGGAAGTCGGGCCCCCAATCGACGAACACATAGTCGGTCTGCGAGCGCCTCCGCCCCGTGGCGCTGGTGACCAGCACGAACTCCTCGTCGAACAGGTGCTCGGTGGTGAAGCCCGGTGGCTGCCCCGGCTGGT
>DATMZP010000546.1:0-3326 GCA_035573595.1 Hyphomicrobiaceae bacterium | reverse complement strand
GCCCGCTCGCACTCGCATCGTGTGATACGCCGCCCGTTGCGGCCTTCGGGACACGATCCCGGACTCAAGCAAGGGGATGGCGCCTCTGATCGCCAACTGCCCACAATCTTGTCCCAATGTTGCGACAAATGAGGCGCGCAGTGGCTCGAATCAGCGCCGTACGGCAGCGCCGGGCAAGAGGGACGTCGATGCAAGCACGTTCATGGATGCGGGTGGCGGCTTTGCTTGCCATGGGCGCGGGGCTCGGCGGTGCCGCCGCGGCGCAGACCGCGAAGGGACCGGCGACCCCGGACTGGAGCCAGACAGTCACCAAGGAGCCGACGACGACCCCCGGCGAGCTCGACGCCAAGCAGACCGAGATAGTCCAGAAATTGACAGCCTATTTCAATGAGATGGGCGACATGAAGGGGGATTTCCAACAGATCAGTCCCGACGGCAAGCGGTTGCGCGGCAAGATCTACGTGAAGCGGCCGACCTCCTTCCGCTTCGAGTACAACCGGCCGAGCCGGCAGCTCATCATCTCAGACGGCAAGCAGATGATCATTCAGGACCTCGACCTGAACACCGATGATCGCTGGGGCCTGGATAAGACACCGTTCCGTCTCATCCTCCGCAAGGACGTGGACCTGCTCCGCGACGCGCGCATTCTTGAGGTGGGCGACACGGAGGACCGCATTCAGCTGAGCCTGCAGGACAAGGACCCCAACTCGGTAGGCCGCTTGAAATTGCTGTTCCAGAAGGCGCCTGCTATAGAGCTGAAGGAGTGGATCACCATCGACTCGCAAGGCCTTGAAACGAAAGTGGAACTCTCCGAGTTCACCAAGGCCGAGAACCTTGACGCGAAGCTGTTCGAGCCGGCGCAGGTATACCTCAAGAAGCTGTAGCTGTAGCGGTAGCGGTTGGGAGCCGCTCTCAGCTCGTGAGCACGTTGGGACCGCTCTCAGCTTGCGCTCGGCGTGGGAAAGCTGTGGACAAGGTGGGGACGACTGAAACATTTCGTAACAAATTCGTGATTCGCGTCACGACCCCATTGAAAATGCCCCTGCAAGTATTAATTTGTGTGTCATAGCGAGCGGTGTCGCTCTTCATCGGTAGTGCCCCCCGTCTAGCCGAAAGACATCGCTCCTAAGTGCCGGCTTCCCTCCTGGCACTATGCGCATGACGCGCTTCTGCGCCCAACTCCTCCCCCGGGGTTGGGCGCTTTTCCTTGCGGCGCCTGCTCCTCCCCGGAGCGGGCGTCTTTTCATTTGTCATTGCGTCAGGCTGGCAGAGGCGGGGGCATTGCCCATCTGCAGCGGCAGGAGGCCGAGGTGCGCGTCGGGGGAGTGCTCAATGAAGCGCATCAGCAGCCCGTCGATGATCTGCAGCTCCGCCGCCACCAGCGTGAGGCGGCCACGGATTGTGTCAGCGATGCGATCGGCGATGTCCGGATCGGCACGCATCTGATCGAGGAGCGTCGCGCGCTCAAGCTTCAGGCAGTCCACCCAGCCCTGGGCGATCACTGTCGAGCCATAGTCGTACTCGACCAGCATGGCCAGCTCTCCCACCAGCGAACCCGGCTCCACCGGCTCAGTGGGCCCCCGACCGTCGGGGCCGGTCCTGCAAATCACGTCGCCTGCGAGGATGAGGTAGGCGCCGTCGCCCAGCGCTCCTGCCTCGGCGATCACTTCGCCCTTGCGGAAGGCGCGCCGCTGGGCGCCACGCCCGATCTCGGCAATCTGCTCCGGCGTCAAGCCGGCGAAAAGAGGGACGCGGTGCAGGAACTCCAGAACCAGATCGATCGCCATGATGCGACTCCCCAGCCCATGCATGTCGGCTGAAGGTCCGGTGAGTCGCCCTCAAAGTCCAGGAAGGGGTGTCAGACCTTATGGATCTGATACCATTCCGCAACAACCAGTAGACACCCTCCGGGACCGACTGCGGCCCGCTGCGCGTGGCTTGGGCGACGTGCTAAGGGACCATATCCGGCGCCATCTCTGCCACCGTGACGAGCTGTCAGCAGCTTGGAGCCGAGCGGCCTCAGTCTCTCCTCGACGGCAGGGAAGCCGCTCGTCTTGCGGGCGCCCCCGCCGATGCCTCATAATTCGCTGCTCAGCCGAAAATCACCCGCGCCAACGCATTTCCGGAGGGGCTGACGCCATCTGGCAGGGAGGGCTCAAGTTGCTGGCCAAGACAGAAACCACGCTGGCGGACGCCGTGCGGATCTGGCTCGGCCGGTTCCAGGAGGCGCTCGCGACAGGTGATGCGTCCCGACTGGGCGCCCTGTTCCACCGCGACAGCTACTGGCGCGATCTGCTCGCCCTCACCTGGGAAATCTGCACCGTGTGCGGGGCGGACGCGATAGTGCGCGAGCTGAAGGCGCGCTCAACCGAGACGACGCCGACCCGCTTCGCACTGGCTCCGGGCCGGACACCGCCGCGCCATGTCACGCGCGCGGGCACCTCGGCCATCGAGGCGATGTTCCAGCTCGAGACGGCCTTGGGACGGGGCACCGGCGTCCTCCGGCTGACGCTCGCCCCGGGCGACGGCACCGATCTCAGGGCCTGGACGCTGCTCACTGCCCTCGACGAGATCAAGGGCCACGAGGAACGGGTGGGCCGGTCGCGACCCACCGGCCAGTCCTATGCCCGCGACTTCCGCGGTCCCAACTGGCTCGACCAGAGGAGGGCGGCCGCGCAGTACACCAACAGGGAGCCGGCCGTTCTGGTGGTTGGGGGCGGGCAGGCCGGGCTCTCGATCGCGGCGCGCCTCAAGATGCTTGAGATCGACACGCTGGTGGTCGACCGCTGGCCGCGCGTCGGCGACAACTGGCGCCAGCGCTACCACGCCCTCACCCTGCACAATCAGGTGCACGTGAACCACCTGCCCTACATGCCGTTCCCGCCGGGCTGGCCCACCTACATTCCCAAGGACAAGCTGGCCGGCTGGCTCGAGGCCTACGTGGACAGCCTGGAGATCGACTACTGGCCGTCGACCGAGCTTGCGGATGGCAGCTACGACGAGGCGGAGGGCCGCTGGTCCGTCGTCCTGCGCCGCGCCGACGGCAGCACGCGCCAGATGCGCCCGCGCCATGTGGTGATGGCTACGGGAGTGAGCGGCATCCCGAACCTGCCGGACATGCCGGGGTTGGAGAATTTCGCCGGCACGGTGCAGCACTCCAGCCAATATGGCGACGGCGAGACGTGGGCGGGCAAGAGCGCCATCGTCGTCGGCACCGGCAACAGCGGCCACGACGTCGCCCAGGACCTCTACTCCAGCGGCGCCAAGGTGACGCTGGTGCAAAGAAGCCCGACCCAGATCGTGAATATCGAGCCGAGCGCGCAGCT
>DATMZP010000545.1:0-2478 GCA_035573595.1 Hyphomicrobiaceae bacterium | reverse complement strand
TCGGGATTGACGCGGGGCACCACCTCGGTGCTCATGGCGTCGGCCACCACGTCCTGCACCACCGCGCCCAGGGTGCTCAGCACCCCGGCCAGCACGAAGATCTGGTTCGGCGGCAGCACGGTGATCCACCCGCCGGCGCTGCCCGCCAGCAGCACGAAGGCAAGGGCAATGAGGCTGGCGCCGATGAAAACGTAGGACCGGCGCTGCGAGCCGAACAGCGGCACGGTGTCGACCATCTCGCCGAACACCATCTTGATGACCCACGGGAGGCTGAACCAGAAGGAGAGCGCGGCGAGGTCGGCCGGCGTCCACGTGAGTGAGGTCCTGACCCAGAAGGTCTGGGCGACCGCGACAAGCCCCATCGCCCCGTAGGCGAAATACACCATCAGCAGCGGCAGGTAGACGAGTCGCATGGCCCGGACCGGCGCCAGCAGGGCTTTCTCGATCTGCGCCCTCCAGTAGGAGGCCGCTGCCGGTCGGGTGATGTCCATATGCCCAGCCCTTTTGCTCGCTTCCCGTAAAAATGCCAGACCATGCCGATTGAGCAGGCTTGTCGCAAGTGCTAACCCCTTCGGGTGCCACGGGAAGCCCCCCGGGGGAGAGACTGGGGGAGACTGGCTCCAGCCCAAGACCGCCGCTGCGGTCAAGCTGGAGGCGGCGCGGGGGCGCGTGCCTATGACGGCGGCCCGGCGACCTCGCCCGGGGTAGAGGTGTCCCCCTCGCCGAGGGGCCGCTCCATGATCACGCTGTCGAGCCAGCGGCCGAACTTGTAGCCGACCGAGTGGATGGTGCCGCAGAACGTGAATCCGGCGTTGCGGTGGAGCGTGATCGAGCCCTGGTTGCGGGAGTCGCCGATCACCGCCACCATCAGACGGTAGCCGTTGGCGGTTGCGGCCTCGACCAGCGCCTGCAGCAGCAGGGCGCCCACGCCTTTGCCCTGGGCCTCGGGCGCGATGTAGACCGAATCCTCCACCGTGAAGCGGTAAGCCGGCCGGGCGCGGTAGGCGCTGGCGTAGGCGTAGCCGACCACGTGGTCTCCCAGCGTGGCGACGAAATAGGGATAGCCGGCATCGCTGATGGCGGCGAAGCGGCGCAGCATCTCTGCCTCGTCCGGCGGCTCCAGCTCGAAGCTGGCGGTGCCGTGCAGCACGGCCGGCCGGTAGATCGCAGTAATCGCCGCCACATCGGCCGCCGTGGCCTCGCGCAGAGCAGGCTTCGCCATCAGGTATCCTATAGGGGTAGCGGGTCGGCAACGGGGTCAGCCCCCTCGCATCTGCCGCGGCGGTTCCTACGCGAAGGTCTGCGCGGGGGGCTGACCCCGCCTCCGCCAGCTTGCCCGACCGCAGCGCATAAGCAAAGGGCCTCGCCGAAGCGAGGCCCTTGCCTAAAACTCGTGCGCTCTCAGGCTATTCGCTGCGCATGATCCCGAGCAGGTTCAGGATATGGATGAACAGCGTGATGAAGCTGCCGTAGAGCATGAACGAGCCGAAGATCGCGGACCGACCCACCAGCGCCTCGTCGCCGGCGCCCTGGATGTACATGTCCTTGATCTGCTGCGTCTCCCAGGCGGTCACCACGGAGAACAGCAGCACCACGAGCGCCGAGATGATGAAGCTCATCGTCTTGCTGGTAGCGGGGTCGCTGATCAGGAAGAAGCTGACCAGCATGGCGACGATGAGCCCGATCGAGGCCATCGACAGGAAGGAGCCCCAGCCGGTCATGTCGCGCTTGGTGACGTAGCCGTAGAGGCTGGTTGCGCCGAAGGTGACAGCGGCGATGATGAGCGCCTGGAACACCAGGCCGCCGGCGTTCTTGGCGAAGAACACGTAGATCATCGGCGAGATCAGGGCACCCCACATGGCGCAGTAGAGCCAGTAGGCGCCGTGCGCCAGCGCGGTGCTGCCCGAGAAGATCAGGCGCGGCGCGAACCAGCCAAGACCCAGCAAGCCGATGAACAAGACCCACTTCATAGGGCCGAGCGCGATGGCGCGCATCACGGCGGGGTTGTTGATGAGAAGCAGCGTGACGACCGCGGTGCCGGCCACGCCGAGCGCCATGTAGTTGTACACGCGCAGCATGTAGGCCCGCAGACCTTCGTCGATCGCGACGTCGGTGCGCGCGCCGTAACCTGCTCGCGCATACCTGTTGTCGATCTCAGCCATGGAATCCTTCCCTTCGACAGTTGCGCGAAGCAGATGCTCCGCCTCGCGATTATGGCCACCGCACCCGCCCAATGCAAGGCCGGTTAACCCGTCAGGCCTTCCAAGAGGTAAGCATGTTTTGCCCACCTAACAAGTGGCCGCAGGACGCATGCCGCGCAATATAATTACCGCGCCAGGGCAATAGTCTCCGAGGAGCGACTTTACACCTTTGGCCGGGCGCGAACACCTTCGTGGAACTACCGGAGTGCAAGTACAGTCAACGACTGACCCAGCCAAGCCATCTTTGCGCTATTTGGGCCGCGCCGGCGCCCCGTCT
>DATMZP010000544.1:0-3486 GCA_035573595.1 Hyphomicrobiaceae bacterium | reverse complement strand
CGTGTCGATCTCGGCCCAGACGATCGCCTCGCGGCGGCGGGCCTGCGCCAGCTCGACGGCCGCGATCCTCTCCTGCGCCCGGCCGGCATTGGCGCCATCGGGGTAGGCCGCGACGAACCGCTTGAGCTCCAGCTTGTCGTCGCTCCTCTCCGCCTTGGCCCAGGCCACCTCCTCCTCGCGCCGGCGGGCTTCCACCCGCTCGATGGCGGCGATCGTCTCCCGCGCCCGGCCGGCGTTCACGCCGTCGGGATAGGCCGCTGCGAACTGCTGCAGCTGCTGCTTGTCGCCGCTCTTCTCCACCCTGGCCCAGTCGATCGCCTCCTGGCGCCGCCGCGCCTCCGCCCGCTCGATCGTCGCGACCCTCTCGCGCGCCCGCACTGCGTTGTCGCTCTCAGGGTAAGCCAGGACGAACCGCTGCAGCTCCTTCTTGTCGCTCTTCTCCACCCTGGCCCAGTCGACGGCCTCCTGGCGCCGCCGCGTCTCCGCCCGCTCGATGGCTGCGATCGCCGCCTTCGCCTCGGCGGCGGTCTCGTCGTCGGGGAAGGCCAGCACGAGCTGCTCCCAGGCCTCCCTGGTGCCCTGCCTGCGGGCCGTGACCAGCGCGCGCCCTCGGCCGCCGTCGATCTCCTTGACGTGCACTGAGCTCGACCCCGTCCGGATATCCCCGCCCCTGTTAGGCAGGCTGTCGTGCGCTACCACGCCTGCGCCGCCCGGCCGATCCGATACGGCCGTTGTCGGGGTCGGGCCCAGCGCCCCCAGCCACCACACGGCGAAGAACCCGACCGCCACCAGCGGCGCCGCGCTCATGACGCCCGCCACGAACACGGTGCTGGAACGACGTGGAGGCTCCGACCGGCGTGCAACCGCCTGCCAGTCGCCCGCCTTCAGCGTCTGATAGGCATCGTTGATCACCTTGAGCCGCTCGGCGGCAGCATCGGCCTCTGCGCCAGGCTCCCGCCCGTCGGGATGCAACTCCTTGACGAGCCGCAGATAGGCGGCCCGGATCTCGGCCTGGGAGGCTTTGCGGTCGATGCCGAGGATGCTGTACGGGTCTTCCCCCTCAGCGCCGCTCCTGCCAGCCTTACCGCCCCGGCCCGCGCCGCTGGCTCCGCTGTCAGGCCCTCCGTCAGAATGCTTGTCTGCCCCGTCCTCCGCCTTTTCGGCGCCGGCGTGGGCCGTCTCGGCGGCAGAGGCCACAGGCTCCTCCCCGAGCCAGCGCGGCGGCACCGCCAGGTAATCCGGCAGCACGGTGGCGGCATGGCCTCTGGCGCGGTCGATCTGCGCCTGCGTCAGGCCGCGGGCATCGCCCAGCCACGCACCGGAGAGGTTGGCGCCGACGAGCTGGGCGCCGGCAAGGTCGGCCCGGCCGAGGTTGGCCCCGCTCAGGTCAGCGCCGCAGAGGTCGGCATCGTCGAGGCGGGCGTTGCAGAGATCCGCGCCCGCCAGCACCGCGCGACGCAGGTTGGCGCGGCTCAGATCGATGGGGCCGCCCTCGTCCGGTCCGAAACGCCTGCCGCCGGCCGGCAGCTTGAGGTCGCTCAGGTTGGGCGCGACGCCGGGGTTCTGCGCCCGCCAGAGGTTCCAGGCCTGCGCCCCCTCCAGAAGCTTCCCAGCGTGCCGCACGTTCGCCATGGCCACCGACTTTCCAATTGCCCGCACCCAGCGCATGCCCGTATGCGGCACTCTCAGAACTGAATGCGCGCGCCCACCACCACGCCCTGCCAGGACGCCGCTGGAAGCTTCGAAGTCTGGCTCGGATCGCCGCCGCACACCTTGGGATCCTTATCGAACGTGCAAGGGAAGCCGGCGATGCTCGGGTCGTAGAAATGCGCCTGGGCGTAGAGCAGCAGGTTGGCCGCATCAACGGCCTGCTCGAGGCCGAGGCCCCAGCGGCGCACCTCGGTATCGACCAGCGTGCCCCACGGCACTTCGTCTTTGTCCGGGCTGATGCTCAAGATCTCGCCGACGTTGAAATTCTTGTAGACGCCGCGGTCCACGTAGAACGTGGTCTTGCCGCTGGCGAGCCATTGCCGGCTGACACCGAGTTGCACGTAGTAGAAGCGGGACTCGTCGGCGTTCACCGGCACCGACTGCGCCGCGTTGCGCCAGCCGCCGGCCGCCGACGCATAGAGGCCGGTCGCATCGTGGATCAGCGAAGCGGAGCCTCGCACATCCTCGAACCGGCGCACGTCGTCGCGCATGTACCCGAGGCCGCCGGCGAAGCGGAAGCCGCCGCCGCCGCTGAGATAGCGCAGCGCCGTATCCCACACGTCCTCGTTCCAGGCCGCCGACAGCAGGAAGCCGCCCAGAATGGGTGTGTCGTAGCGAACGAAGTTGCCGCGGAAGGAATCGACGTTGTGGGCGATCTGCCCCCAGGTGAGGGCCGTGACGATGGGTGGGTCCAGCAGGTCCAGGCGGACGCGGAACGCACTGTTGAAGTGAACGGCGGCGTCGTTCACCTGGCTGCCCAGGTTGATCAGGGTGATGTCATCGGTGGCGGGCGACTGGAAGCCGACCGACACGCGCCCGTGGTCCCTGGAGATGATGTCCCAGTAGCTCTGGCGGATGCGGACAGTATCGCCGGCCCCCCCCTGGGCTCCGCCCGGACCGTTGAACACCTCGTCCGACGACGGGAACGGCGTCTCGACCTCGAACCGGTAGCCGGCGGTCCAGCCCGGCCCGATCGCGGCCTGGCCGACGAATCCGAAGCGCGTGGACGAGGTATGGTTGTCCACGCTGTAGGTCCCGGAATCGAACCCGTCGTTCCAGAGCAGAATCGCGCGGTTGACCTGGCCGTAGATGTTGAGTTGGAGCGGTCGGCTGCCGCTGCGCGCCACGGTCTCCTCAAGCTCGGAGAGGCGCTCGTCGAGGCCAGCCCGATCCTCGGCCAGCGCCGATCGATGGTCTAAGGCAACCTGCAAGAGCAATCCGCCAAGGCAGCAAGCACACCACCGCGCGCTGGCCGCAACGAGTCTACGCATACCAGCAACCCCGCCCGAACCTAAAGCACAGGCATGCAAGACTCAGCCCCGTGAGCCGAGTCGCTTTCACAAAGTAGCGATCATCGTACAGCTGACGATGGTTGTCTGCAATTGGCCGCCCTTATCCGCGCCGAAACCTGTTGAAAGCCTGCGCCCGAGGCGCGCTGGGAAGCGGGTCTCCGCGCCCCGCTTGCCTCGCGGCCCCGACCGCACTATCTTGTTCGATAATCGTCAATCATAGAAGAACGGGCCGAAATGGTGCGCTCCTTGCGTGTCGCGACCGGCGCAAGCCCCGAAAAGAGGTGATCATGAGCGAGCTTCTAAAGCCCCTGGCGGTGGGGAGCCTGGAGCTGCCTAACCGCGTGGTGATGGCGCCCCTGACGCGCAACCGCGCCGCCATGCCGGGTCGCGTGCCCAATGGCCTGGTGCGCGAATACTACACCCAACGGACCATGGCCGGCATGATCCTGACGGAGGCCACGTCGGTGGAGCCCACCGGCGTCGG
>DATMZP010000543.1:0-5288 GCA_035573595.1 Hyphomicrobiaceae bacterium | reverse complement strand
AGCCGTGCGAGAGCATGTAGGCGAGCGCGCGCATGAACATGCCCATCTGCCCGTGGAAGGCGCACATACGACCCAACGGTTTTGCTCCAACGGGCTCCCCTCCCCGTCGTGTCGAAGACACGCCTTCGGCATGATGCGGGGAGGGGTCGGGGGTGGGGGTCCGCGCACTCGACGGTCCAGCATCACCCCCACCCCTAACCCCTCCCCGCAAGGGGGAGGGGGACGCGTCGGCGGGTGAGGCGGCCGCACGCTCGACGTAGCGGACGCCATCGGCATCCACCACCGTGTACGGCACCGGCATGAACGGGGCGAGAGCTGCCGACAGCGCCACGGGCCCCGCGCCGGGGCCGCCGCCGCCGTGGGGGGTGGAGAAGGTCTTGTGCAGATTGATGTGCATGGCGTCGACGCCGAGGTCGCCGGGGCGCACCTTGCCCATGATGGCGTTGAAGTTGGCGCCGTCGGCGTAGAAGAAGGCGCCGGCCGCGTGCACGGCCTCGGCGATGGCCACCACGTCGCGCTCGAACAGACCGCAGGTGTTGGGGTTGGTGAGCATGAGCGCGGCCACGTCGGGCGACAGCCGCTTGCGGATTTCCTCCACGTCCACCGTGCCGTCCTCGCGCGCCGGAACCGCCTCGACGCGGTAGCCGAGCAGCGCCGCCGTCGCCGGGTTGGTGCCGTGCGCGGACTCCGGCACCAGCACGATGGAGCGCTTCTCCCCGCGCGCC
Source organism: Hyphomicrobiaceae bacterium (assembly GCA_035573595.1). Taxonomy (GTDB): domain Bacteria; phylum Pseudomonadota; class Alphaproteobacteria; order Rhizobiales; family Hyphomicrobiaceae; genus AWTP1-13. The sequence goes on along the minus strand of DATMZP010000543.1, from coordinate 4,563 downwards.
TCCAGCGCCGCCTTGATGGCCATCAGGCCGGTCAGCTCGCCATGCGCTCCGGCCTTGGGCGTCATGGCAATGGCCGGCATGCCGGTCAGCTCGGAGAGCCAGCGCGACAGCTCGGCGATGAGCGCGACGGCGCCGGGCACGGTGGACAGCGGCTGCAGCGGATGGATGTCGCCGAAACCGGGCAGCCTCGCCATTCGCTCGTTGAGCCGCGGGTTGTGCTTCATGGTGCACGAGCCGAGCGGGAAGATGCCGGTGTCGATGCCGTAGTTCTTCTGCGAGAGGCGCACGTAGTGGCGCATGGTCTCGGGCTCGGACAGACCGGGCAGGCCGATCAGCGCGGTGCGCTCCAGCGTGCCGAGGCGCGAGGCCACCGGCTGCGGCTCCGGCAGATCGACGCCGGTCGTATCGGAGCGGCCGATCTCGAAGATCAGCGGCTCCTCGATGGCGAGGCCGCGGTTGCCGCTGAAGGTCGGGGCGTCGGGGGCGACGGCCTCGCCCGCAGGCGTGCCCGGACCGATAGGGGCGATTAGCATCACAGCACCTCCCTCAGCGCCTTGACGTAGGCGGCGCGGTCGTCGTCCGTGTTGACCTCGGTCGAGGCCGCCACGATCAGGTCGGCCAGCTCCGGCCGGTCCGGCTCCAGGCGCGACACCGGCACGCCGCCGAGCACGCCCTTCGCCGCGAGCTTCTCGATGACCTCGGCCGCATTGCCGGGCACGCGGATGGTGAGCTCGTTGAAGAACGTCTCGTTGAGGACCGACACGCCCGGCACTTTGGCCAGCATGCCGGCCAGCTGCACCGCGTTAGCGTGATTGATGCGCGCCAGCTTGCGCAGCCCAGCCTCGCCGAGCAGCGTCATGTGGATGGTGAAGGCCAGCGCGCACAGGCCGGAGTTGGTGCAGATGTTGGAGGTGGCCTTCTCGCGGCGGATGTGCTGCTCGCGTGCCGACAGGGTGAGCACGAAGCCGCGGCGGCCGTTCTGGTCCACCGTCTCGCCGCAGAGCCGGCCCGGCATCTGGCGCACATACTTCTGGCGCGTGGCGAGCAGGCCGACGTAAGGGCCGCCGAAGGACAGCGCGTTGCCGATCGACTGGCCCTCGCCTGCCACGATATCGGCGCCCATGGCGCCCGGCGGCTGCACCAGTCCCAGCGAGACGGCCTCGGTGAACACCGCAACCAGCAAGGCGCCGGCGGCGTGGGCCTTCACCGCCAGCGCGGAGAGGTCGTGCAGGTGGCCATAGAAGTCGGGGGTTTGCACCACCACGCAGGCGACGTCTCTGTCGATCTGGGCCGCCAGATCTCCCAGCTCCCGGGTGCCCAGCGGCGCCGGCGGCAGCGGCACGATCTCGTGCCCCGAGAGCCGGCCCAGCGTCTCGACGGTCTCGCGGTAATGCGGATGCAGGTTGCCCGCGAGCACCGCGCGGTTGCGCCGCGTGACGCGCATGGCCATCAGCACGGCTTCCGCGGTGGCGGTGGAGCCGTCGTACATGGAGGCGTTCGCCACCTCCATGGCGGTCAGGGCCGCCACCTGGGTCTGGAATTCGAACAGGACCTGCAGCGTGCCCTGGGCGATCTCCGGCTGATAGGGCGTGTAGGAGGTGAGGAACTCGGACCGCTGGATCAGATGGTCCACCGTTGCCGGCACGTGATGCCTGTAGGCGCCGGCGCCGACAAAGAATGGCACCGACCCGGCCGGTACGTTGCGGGCGGCGAGGCGACCGAGCTCACGTTCCACCTCCAGCTCGCCCTTGGCCTTGGGCAGGGCGAGGCTGCCGTTGAGGCGCTTGTCCACGGGGATGTCCGCGAACAGTGTGTCGACGTCGCCGATGCCGATCCGGGCAAGCATCACCTTGCGGTCGGCGTCGGTGAGAGGGAGGTAGCGCATGGGTGGGGCCTCGATAGGTGCCAGACCCTCCTGCGGGTCGGACACCGCTACACGAACGGCGTCGGGGCTAGGGTGTCAGACCCGGAGGGTCTGACACCACCACCTCGGTCCGCACCGAGTTGGCGATGTAGCACTCCTCGTGGGCGTGGTGGTGGAGCTGGGCCAGCTCCGCCGCGCTCGGCTGCCTGGGGCCGGAGAAGACGATGCGGGGGCGCAGCGTGACCTTGGAGACGAACAGCTTGCCGCGCTCGTTCTTGCTCATGATGCCCACGGCCGCATCGTCGTAGGACTCGATCACGTGGCCCTGCTTGGCGGCGAGATAGAGGAACGTGAGCATGTGACAGCTCGACAAGGACGCCACCAGCGCCTCCTCCGGGTCCACCGCGTCCGCGCGCGAGAGCGGCAGCCGCACCGACAGCGGCGAGGACGAGGCGGGCACCGTGACGCCGCCGTCGAAGGTCCAAGTGTGCGCGCGGCTGTACTTGTTGTCGGTGAAGGGCTCGCTCGAGCCGCGCTGCCACGACACCGTGGCCGTGTATTCGTGCGCCATGATCGATCCTCCTTGACCTTCTTTGTCTTTCAGGACGCTGCCTTGACGAATGCTTCATAGGCGGCCCGGTCCATCAGCCCATCGAGCTCTGCCGCGTCGGCGATCCTCAGCTTGAAGAACCACGCCTTCCCTTCCGCGTCCTCGTTGACGAGTGCCGGCTGGTCCGCCAGCGCCGCGTTGGCCTCCGTCACCTCGCCGGCGATCGGCGCGTAGACATCGCTCGCCGCCTTGACGCTCTCCACCACGGCCACTGTCTCGCCCTTGGCCGCCTTGCGGCCGACCACTGGCAGCTCGACGAACACGACGTCGCCCAGCTGGTCCTGGGCATGGTGCGTGATGCCGACGGTGCCGATGCCGCCATCGACACGGATCCATTCGTGGTCCTTGGTGAAGCGCTCGGTGGTCATGGGGTGCTCCTTGGGATGGTGTCAGACCCGGACGGTCTGACACCTGCATAGCGATGCGGAACGAACGGCAAGGACACGACGCTCGCCCCCAACGGCTTGCCTCGCACCATCAGGCTCACCTGTGTGCCCGGCTCGGCGTATCGGGCCGCGACATAGCCCATCGCGACCGGCGCGTTCACGCTGGGGCCGAAGCCGCCCGACGTGACGGTGCCGATGCGCTCGCCGGATGCCGCGAGGATCTCCGTTCCCTCGCGGGCCGGGGCGCGGCCGTCAGGCCTGAGGCCGACGCGCCGACGCGCGGGGCCGTCGACCAGCTCGCGCAGGATGCGGTCGCTGCCGGGGAAGCCGCCTTCGGCGCGGCGGCGCTTCTGGATCGACCAGGCGAGGGCCGCTTCGACCGGGCTCGTGGTCTCGTCGATGTCGTGGCCGTAGAGGCACAGACCGGCTTCGAGCCGCAGCGAATCGCGCGCGCCGAGGCCGATCGGCTGCACGTCCTCCTGGGCCAGCAGGAGGCGAGCGAGCCGTTCCGCCTGGTCGGCGGCGAGCGAGATCTCGAAGCCGTTCTCGCCGGTGTAGCCGGAGCGGGAGACGTGGCAGTCGATGCCGCCCACCGTGCCGGGAGCGGCGGTCATGAATCGCAGAGCCGTGGCCGCGTCGGAGACCTTCGCCAGCACCTCCGCGGCGCGCGGCCCCTGCAGGGCCAGCAGCGCGCGTTCGGGCGCTGGCTCCAGCCTCACCTCGTCGGGAAGCTGCTCCGAGATATGGGCGAAGTCCACCACCTTGCGGGCGGCGTTCGCCACCAGCATCAGGCTGCCGTCGTCCTCGGCGGCAGCCGAGCGCGTCACCATCAGGTCGTCGATGATGCCGCCGTCCACGTTGAGGAGCTGCGTGTAGCGCTGCTGTCCGGGGTGCAGCCCCAGGATGTCGGCCGGCACCAGGGCCTCCAGCGCAGCGGCGGTGGCGGCGTGGTCGGGGCCGACGAGGAACGCCTGGCCCATATGCGAGACATCGAACAGGCCGGCGTGGGCGCGGGTGTGCAGGTGCTCCTTGAGGATGCCGGGCGGATACTGCACCGGCATCTCGTAGCCCGCGAACGCCACCATGCGCGCACCGAGCGAGACGTGCAGCTCGTGGAGCGGGGTGCGCTGCAGGGCGACGGCGGGAGGGGCGGCAGCGGCCATGTCGGCCTCTCTCTAGGGTTCCGCAACGCTCGCGTCCCACGCCCTTCGGCGCGAGAAGCGAGCCCCCTCTGTCGCGGGACCTGAGAGATTGAGCGGTCAGCTCGTCCAAGCTGGACCGCCTTACCCCTTCGGTGAGCCGCCCATCTTCAAGCCGGGCCGGCTGCTTTCCAGAGTGCCATCGACCTGCGGTCCTTCTGCCTGAGAGGTTCCGGGGCGGTTGCTCCTTCGGCGCCGGCCCGGCTTCCGCTAGGTCGGTCTCTCCCACAGGTCTCGATTGGCTGCAGTGAGCATACGCTGGGGCAGAGGCAAGTCAACGTAACACCCGGTAACGTTGGTCACCTTTCCGCCAACTGCGGGGCATTTGCTCGGTGGCACGGGGAAATGTGGAGCGACCGACTGGTGGCAGCGTCGGTGCGGCTCCGGCGGTGTGGCCCTTTCCGCGCCGTCGGTGCACGGGGAGAGGGAGACCCTAACCCGCCCCCGGGATGCTGCGGTCGAAGGCGACGTAGACCTCGTACTCGCCGGGGCGGGAGCCCTCGG
>DATMZP010000542.1:0-2711 GCA_035573595.1 Hyphomicrobiaceae bacterium | reverse complement strand
GCCCTGGTGCTGCTGGTGGGGGCCGGCCTGCTCATCCGCACCTTCAACACGGTTCGAAGCACCGATACGGGCTTTTCGACTCGCAAACTGCTGACTCTGGAGATGGCGCTGCCCTGGATCAAGTACGGCGAAGCGCCAAAGAAGGTGGCTCTCTTCGATGAAATCCTGCTGCGGTTCCAGGCCGTGCCCGGAGTGGACCAGGTCGCGGCTGTCGAGAAGCTACCCCTCAAGGAGCCCATCGAGCCGGTCGACGTCTTCCTCGAGAACCGGCCCGCGACCGCCGGCGAGACCCCTAAGGCCTATCCCAACATCGTCTCGCCGGACTATTTCTCCGTCATGGGCATCTCGCGGCTCCAGGGGCGGGGCTTTACGAACCAGGACCGGGCGGAGACGCCGGGCGTAGCCATCGTGAACCAGACCCTGGCCCGCCGCTTCTGGCCAGGGCAGAATCCGCTCGAGCAGCGCCTCAGCTTCGCGGCGCCGGGCACCGAGGAGCACAAGTGGCTCACTGTCGTCGGCCTGATCCAGGACGTCCGCCACACCAGCCTGGAAGCGGAGCCGGAGCCGGAAATCTACACGCCCCTGGCACAGAGCACGTTCTGGACGATCAACGTGGTGGTAAAGACGAAGGCGCAGCCTCAGCTCCTGGCTTCCGCGTTGCGCAAGGAGCTCTTCGCCATCGACCCGGACCAGGCGATCTACGACGTCAAGACCATGGAGGAGGTGGCTTCCGAGTCGCTCCTGTTACGGCGCTTCTCGCTGTTCATCTTTACTATCTTCGCGGCGATCGCCTTGATCCTGGCCGCGGTAGGGGTTTACGGCGTAATGGCCTACTCGGTGGCCCAGCGTACACGGGAGATCGGTCTGCGCATGGCCCTCGGGGCGCAGCCTCCGGAGGTGTTCAAGCTGGTGGTGGTGCAGGGAATGCGCTACGTGGTGGCGGGGCTGATCCTGGGGATCGTCCTCTCGCTGGCTCTGTCGCGCCTTCTCAGGAGCCTGCTGTATGGAGTCGAAAGCTCCGATCTGACGACCTTCGGCAGCGTCGTCGCGTTGCTGGCACTGGTGGCGTTCCTGGCCAACTTCCTGCCCGCCCGCCGGGCCTCGAAAGTGAGCCCGCTCACCGCCATGAAAGTGTAGCCAGGACCGGGGTCAGAAAGGCAGGACAACTTCTTTACAACGAAAACCGGCAAACGCCGGCCGAGAAGGCCTCCGGCGACACCTCGCGGTGGGTATCAGGACCCTGGTGGTGCGTTGGACGGTCGAGCCGAGACCGGCCGCTTGACCTTCGCCTCCTCCCGATGATCCTCTTGGGCGGCGATGAACACCTCGGAGACTCCTTACGGGCGGGACCTCGTGCTGGCCGGCGGCGGGCATTCTCATGCGCTCGCTCTGCGCATGCTCGGGATGCGGCCGATTCCCGGCGTGCGGGTCACGCTGGTGAGCGACGTGTCGTACGCGCCCTACTCCGGCATGCTGCCCGGGCACGTGGCGGGGTTCTATTCGTGGGAGGAGATGCACATCGACCTGCGCCGCCTGTGCGCCTTCGCCGGTGTGGCGTTCGTGCTCGGCCAGGTCGCGGGCATGGACTTGGCCGAACGCACGATTCATGTCGCAGGCCGACCGCCGCTCCGCGCGGATGTGATCTCTTTGAACGTCGGCAGCCTCCCGAGCCTCTCTGGCGTGCCGGGAGCGGAGGCCTGGGCCATTCCCGCGAAGCCGGTGCCCCGGCTGCTGGCCGGGTGGGAACGGGTGAAGGCGGCGGCGGCCGAGCGCCCATGCCGCGTCATCCTCGTCGGCGGAGGGGCCGGCGGCGTGGAGCTCGCCCTCACCATGCACCACCAGCTCGGCCGGCGGGCCGCCATCACCCTCCTTCATCAAGGCCCGCACTTGCTGCCCGGTCATAACGAGCGCGTGCGGCGCATCCTCACGCACCTGCTGGCGGAGCGCGGCATCACGGTGCGCACCGGCACGCAGGCGATCGAAGTCACCGCGGACGGTGTGCAGACGGCGGACGGTGATTTCGTGCCGGAGGATTTCACGTTCTGGGTGACCCATGCCGCGGCGCCGCCGTGGGTCGCGGAAAGCGGGCTCGCCACGACCCCCGATGGGTTCATCCGCGTGAGCCCCACGCTCCAGACGGTCGATCACCCCTGGATCTTCGCCACCGGCGACGTGGCCACGATCGAGGGAGACGCACGCCCCAAATCCGGCGTCTTTGCGGTCCGCATGGCCAGGCCGCTAGTGGCCAACCTGCGGGCGTGGCTCGCCGGCCGGCCGCTGCGCATCTACCGGCCCCAGCGCCAGTTCCTGAGCCTCATCGGCACCGGAGATGGCCAGGCCGTGGCCTCGCGGCGCTGGCTCGCGGGACGATCCGCCTTTTTCTGGACGCTCAAGGACCGGATCGACCGCCGCTTCATGAAGAAATTCGAGGATTTGCCGGCGATGGAGGAGAAGGTCGGCTCAGCGGCCGGCGACGGAGTGGTAGATCTCGCGCAGAGCGCCCACATGCGCTGCCTCGGGTGCGCGGCCAAGGTGGGCGGCTCCATCCTCACCCGGGTAATGGCCCGCCTGCGCGCCGAGCATGGCTCGGCCTGGCAGGACGCCGTCCGCGCCGGCGCCGTGCTCGTGGGACTGGAGGCGCCGGACGATGCCGCCGCTTTCACCGTGCCGCCGGGCCAGGCGCTGGTGCAGACGGTCGATTTCATGCCCGC
>DATMZP010000541.1:0-8154 GCA_035573595.1 Hyphomicrobiaceae bacterium | reverse complement strand
GCTCGCCGCCGCCCCCTCCCGTAGTAGCGAATTTTTGTGGTCGAGTTTCTCCTTGGTGGCCTGAGGCTTTGCTCCTTCGGTCGTTGACCTAACGCAAGCACGCCAGCAAAAGACCGTTATGCCTCCGGAACCTGACGGACGCAGACCGGAGGAATTGTGCCATCATTGCCCGGTCCGGCACCGGCCTCGGCGCGGTGAATGTAACACTGTTCCCTGACAAGCCGCGGGGTAAGAGTGCCAGAAGGAGGCGGAGCCAACGATCGTTCTGTTCGGGTTGGTAGCGCGAGGCGACAGCGGCGGTCGCGCAGTTCCGACAGGAGCTCCGTTTGACCTGCCAGAGACCCCTCCTGGAGTATGTTTGCGACTAGCACCGACCGCAGCGGGCGCGCCGAGGTTCAGCGCCGGGTGAAGGCGCCCGCAGGCCCCGCGCTGCAGCACGGGTCCTCGCGCAGCTTGCCGTAGGCGCGAATAAGCCTGTCGACCAGCTCCCCGCCGCCGTTCATGTAGTTCTCAAGCACACCGGCGCTGCAGGCACGCCATTCGGCCACCTGGTCGGGCGTGAGATCGTAGACCTTCATGCCCTTGTTCCGCGCCCACTCCCACGACTTCTCCTCGAGCTTGGCGGACTTATCGCGAACGTCCCGCTCCGCTCTTTTGGCCGCAGACTCGACGATCGCCCTCTGCCCGTCGGTCAGAGCCTGCCAGCTCTTCTCATTCATGATCACGACCCACTCCATGCTCGCAATATCGGTGCGCGTCAGAGTGTCCGAGACCTTCCATAGGTCGCGAGTTTCGGCCGACAGCACACCGGTCATGGCAAAGTCGATGGAACCGTCCTTGAACCCGTCGTACACCTTCGTAATGGAGAGGACCTGCGGCAGTCCTCCGCAGAGCCGGATCAGGCTCGCCATGGACTCGCTGTAGACGCGGACCTTCCTGTTCTTCATGCGCTCCGGGTCCGCGACGTCCTGCCCCTTGCCGAAAAGGATGTGGTTGCCCCCGGTCTGCCACCAGAGCACGCGAACGCCAACCGTCTTCAGCACCGCGTTGTCGAGGAGCCGCCTCAGCTCCCCGTCTGGATTCGCTGCGGCGCGAGTCAAGGCCTCGAAGTTGAACAGGAACGGCTGCTCTACGATCTCGGCAGCCGGCAGCCGTTTGGAAATCTGGTTGATGCCGGCCATGCCCATCTCCGCCGCCCCAGACTGAACGGCGTCCACGACCTGATCATCGATGAAGAGACGCTGCTTGTCGTAGATCTCGACCAGCACGGCCTTGTTGGTTTCCCCCTCCACCTCCTCCTTGAATTGGACCACAGGCAGGCCTAACTGGGGGTTCGAGGCGGGTACCTGCAGGGTGAACTTGAACGTAATGGGTTCGCCCGCATTGCAGACCGACGCGCCCGCCGCAAGCGCGGCGATCGCACACAACCACGCTCGCTTCGCCATGGCCCCTCCACACCAATGCGCGCTCATGACCAACGCCGATCAAAAACCCCGATGGGCGGTGATAATACCAGTCATTGCTCCTCGTTGCCCATTTCGGTCACAAGTTGTGCCTGTGTGTCGTTGCAGGCACACCGATAGCCAGGCTTCGCGTCGCGGCACAGTGAGTTGAGCTGCGCAAGTGGGATCGCTCCGGGTCATGACCCCCCATCGCAGCCCTTGACGAGGCGTCTGGTTCGCTTCTGCGAGCAGACGATTCCAGCGCCTGGACGGTCGGTTCGTGCCAAAACTCACCGTGGCATGGGCTGCCGTCTGGCAGGAAAGCACGAAGGCGGACGCAAGGGACGCTGGCCATTCGTTGGGCCAGCTGGGGCAACTCTGCTTAGGCCGCCTCAACTGCATTTGCCGTCGTGGGACTTGGCTATCTTGTAGGCACGCCGGAAGCAGTCGCTGGAGTAGGTCTTGCCGTTGCAGCCGCACACCGGCTTGTAGTCCTTGCTCCTCTTGCGCGCGAAGCAGAAGCGGGGGATGGGGGCGCACAGCCCGGTCGTGGAGCCGCACATCCCGGCGGAGGGCTCGCACCATAGGCCCTTGTCGCAGGTGGCGCCGCCGCCCCCGCCGCAGGCAGCGCCGAGCGGGACGGCATGGGCGTGGCGGGTGGAGACGACTGACGCAAGGAGGAGGGTCGAAAGAGCCAATACGGCAGTCTTCATCGGCGAACCCTGCACCCAGCCTACCCCGCGCGCGGCAACGTTACTCTGCCGCCGCCCAGCGGCAAAGCGCCAGCGATGACGCAGCGGGCCGGCGCGGAGATGCCGGCCATGGTCGCGTCGTTCTGCTTTATCGACCGTTGCATTTCGAGTAGGAACGTTCTCACTTGCTCGGTCCGGTTCTGCCGGCTCCCTTTATCGCCCTTGTCGGCGCAGGCTCATGCATACTTGGCAGGCCTCGTGGAAAGCCTTGGCTCGTTGCTCGAACAATTGTTTGCCTTGATCGCCGGCGCGTATGAGCGGGCGCCGGTCCTGGTGCTGGCCTTGTCGGCGCTGTTGGTCCTGCCGGCGGCAGCGCTGATCTCGCTTGCGGCGCAGACCGGGCGGCGCCGTGTGAGCCGGGAGCTCGCGTTCCGCGCGGTGGAGCGCGCGCCACGAACCGAGGAAGGAGCAGCGGTCAACGAGATGCCCGAGCTTGACACGGCCCCCGGTTCCGCGCCGCAATTGCAGGCGTGGCTTACCGTCGAGGGTCGCTCCGGCGTACCGATGCCGCTGGCGGGCGACATTATCCGCATCGGCCGGCAGCGCGACAACGACATCCGCCTCGCCGACCGGACGGTGTACCGCCATCACGCCGTGATCGAGCGTGCCGCCGACGAGTCCTTTACGATCAAGGACATCAGCGGGCAGGAGGGCAGCGCTGTACGCGTGAACGGGGAGGCCAAGGCCGAGGCGCGGCTCGCCGACGGCGATGTGATCGAGCTTGGCCGGACGCGACTGAAGTTCGAGAATGCCCCGGTCTGAGCGACCGCTCGAAAGCCCTGGGAGAAGGCGAGCATGGACGACAATCGCAGGCCTGACGGAGCAGCGCCGCCCTCCACAGCGCCACTGCGTCACCTGCAAACGATGCGCAGGGTATAATTCGTGGCCTTCGTCCATGCCATCCGCGCCGACCGGGGCGCGCGCAGCTACCAGGAGGATGCCGCCGCGGTGCGCGCCCACGCCGGCGGCCTCGCCGCCGTGCTGGCCGACGGCATGGGCGGGCACGCCGGTGGCGCGGTGGCGAGCGAGGTGGCCAGCGCCGGCTTTCTCGATGCCTTCCTCGCCGCCCCCGGAGACGAGCGCACCCGCCTCGCCGAGGCTCTCGATCTTGCCAATGCCGCCATCGCCGAGCGGGCCGCCGGCCGGCCCGAGCTGAGGGGCATGGGCTGCACGCTCGTCGGCGCCAGCTTCGGGCCGGCGAGCCTCGACTGGATCAGCGTGGGCGACAGCCCGCTCTACCTGGTGCGCGGGGGCGATATCCACCGCCTCAACGAGGATCACTCGCTGGCGCCCGAGATCGACCGGCTGGCCGCCCTGGGCCGGATGAGCTGGGAGACGGCGAAGGTGCACCCGCGCCGGCACGTCCTGCGCGCGGCGCTGATGGGCAGCGAGATCGAGCTGATCGACGCATCGCAGACCGCGCTGGCGCTGCAGCCGGGCGACGTTGTGGTCCTGGCCAGCGACGGCATCCACACGGTCCCGGAGGCCGAGATCGCGCGCCTGGTCGCGGCGGCGGAGACGCCCGATGCCGCTGCGGAGGCCCTGATCGCCGCGGTTGCCGTCGTCGGCGATCCCCACCAGGACAACACCACGGTGGTGGTGGTGCGCTTGTTGCATGACCCGTCGTGACATTGGCAGTCGGGGTTCGGCAGTCGGGCGTCGGGCGCGGATTGATCGACTGCCGAAGCCCGACTGCCGACTGCCGCATGCAACTTGACACGCCTGCACCAGCCGGCCCATCCGAATTCCAGCATCCTCGCAGGGAGCATCATGGCCGAAGGACCCCAGTTCAGGACGAGCATGGATTTCGCCTACGGGGTGGCGCGCGAGCTGGCGCCCGGCGTGCTGCGGCTCGTCGCCAACAATCCGGGTCCGTTCACCTTCAAGGGGACCAACACCTACCTCGTGGGCCGCGGCGACGATCTCGCCCTCATCGATCCCGGTCCCGAGGATATCGCCCACCGCGACGCCATCCTGGCCGCCGTCGGCCGCCGGCGGGTGAGCCATATCCTCATCACCCACACCCACCGCGACCATGTCGACGGGCTTCCCGCGCTCGTTGCAGCCACCGGGGCCAGGACCGGCGGCTTCGGCCGCCGCGCGGCGCAGCGCGGGACCACGCGCATCAGCGCCTCGGGTGGCGAGTACGTCGATGAGGACTTTGCGCCCGACGTGCAGCTGAGCCACGGCGACCGGCTCGCGGGCGACGGCTGGGCGTTCACCGCGCTCCACACGCCGGGGCACGCGCCGGACCACCTCTGCTTCGAGCTGGAGGGGACGGGCGTCCTCTTCTCCGGCGACCACGTGATGGGCTGGAACACCAGTGTGATTGGGCCGCCCGAGGGCAGCATGGCCGACTACATCCGCTCGCTGGAGCTGCTGGGCGAGCGCGGCGGCCGCGACCGCGTCTACTTTCCCGGCCACGGCGGCCGGATCGCGGAGCCGCAGCGCCTTGTGAAGGCGTTCCTGTTGCACCGGCGCATGCGCGAGCAGGCGATCCTCGACTGCATCCGCTCCGGCACCGACACGGTGAAGGCGATCGTACCCGCCATCTACCGCGGCCTCGACCCGAAGCTCACAAACGCGGCGACTCTTTCCGTGCTGGCGCACGTTGAGCATCTGGTCGCGCGGGGCCTCGTGCGTTGCGACTCTCCGCTTTCTGCTGATCGCGTGCTTTCTGCCGTTTGAGCAGCGCGCGCGCCGCCGCCCCGGGCGTGCGCTCGCGGGAGGACGCGACCGCCGCCGTCGGCGTCGCCTCCGCGCGCGCCCGGATCTCGGCCATGAGCCGGCGCAGCCGCGCGGCGTTCTCGCCGAAATCGCCGCCGCCGTAGCGGGAGGCGGAGCGTGCGTCGACGCGCGAGCGCTTGGCCCCGCCCTCGATGCGGATCACGATGTCGTCGGTGAAGCCGACGAGCAGCGTCTGCTCGGTGGCCTCGATGGTGCCGGGCTCGCCCGCCTTGCCGGCCGAGGGCGGCATCGGCGGCTCCTCGGCCACCACGCGCCAGCGCAGGCGCCGCACCGCCTCCTCGACCAGCTCGAATGCCTCCTCCACCGACCTGTCCAGCACCAGCGTGCGCAGGTCCGGGTAGGCCTTGGTCTGCAGCTGGGCGAAGGCCTGGCCCGGATAGGCGACGGGGTTCGCGCCCGGCGGCCGCTGCGCCAGCACCACGAATGCGGGCGGGTTCGCCGTGTCGGTGGTGGCATCGTTCATCCACGGCCGGTTGTAGTGGACCGCCGCATGGGAGAGCGGGCCGCCGAGCGCCATCAGCGCCAGCAGGACGCCCAGCGCGACGCTGCCCGCCCCGGCGTCGCCCGTGATCCAGATGCGGGCCGTGGCCGCCAGCCCCACGAGCAGCGCCAGCCCGGCGCCGGCCAGCCCCACCACGAACAGGTTGAGGGCCAGCGGCGTCGGCATCGCCGAGAAGCGGTGCAGCGCCAGCGTCACGGCGAGCAGGCCGACCGCGAAGAGGGCGATCCGGCTCGCCCACCGCGCCGACTGCACCGTGGGTATTGGCTCAAGGCTCATGCGTGCCCGTCCGATCCGAACGCGCGCTCATAGCAATATCGGCCCAATATGGCCAGTCCCGGTGGCCAGTCCCGGTGGCCAGTCCTGATGGCCAGCCTGGGCCAGCCTGATGGCCAGCCTGGGCCAGCCCGTGAGACCGTGCAATCGTGAGCTCGTGAAGTGGGATTAACGATTTGGGCGTGCTCACGACCTGCCGATGCCGGCCCCGGCGGTCTCGGTGAAGCAGGCCATGGCGGCGGCGACGCCGGCGGGCTTGTGCGGCACGCCGGCCAGCGCCAGGGCCATCTCCACGCCGGCCAGGGTGGCGACGATGGTGAGGTCGTTGGTGTCGCCCAGGTGGCCGATGCGGAACACCTTGCCGGCGACCTTGCTGAGACCGGTGCCCAGCGACACGTCGAAACGGTCGAGTGCGGTGTGGCGCAGGGCGTCGGCGTTGTGGCCCTCGGGCGTCAGCACGGCGGTGAGGGTGGAGGAATAGTACTTCGGGTCCCTGCACAGGATCTCCAGGCCCCAGGCCTGCACCGCGTGCCGCACGGCCTCGGCATGACGGTTGTGACGGGCGAACACGTGCGCCAGCCCCTCCTCGTGCAGCATGTCGATAGCCTCGGCCAGTCCGTAGAGCAGGTTGGTGGCGGGCGTGTAGGGAAAGAACCCCTCCTTGTTGGGACCCAGCATGTCGTCCCAGCCGAAGTAGGACTTGGGCAGGCGCGCGGCCTTGGCTGCGACCAACGCCTTGTCGCTGATGGCGTTGAACCCGAGCCCCGGTGGCAGCATCAGCCCCTTCTGCGAGCCGCCGATCGTGACATCCACGCCCCATTCGTCGTGACGGTAGTCGATAGAGGCGAGCGAGGAGATGGTATCCACCATCAGCAGCGCCGGGTGCCGCGCCGCATCGATGGCCTTGCGCACCTCGTCGATACGCGAGGTGGCGCCGGTGGAGGTCTCGTTGTGCACCACGCACACGGCTTTGATGGCGTGGCCCTTGTCGTCGCGCAGACGCGCCTCTATTGCCGCCGCATCGGCGCCGCTGCGCCAGTCGGAGGCGATGAACTCCGGATCGAGCCCGAGCTTGACGGCGATGGTCTTCCACAGCGTGGCGAAGTGCCCCGTCTCGTACATCAGCACCTTGTCGCCGGGCGACAGCGTATTGAGCAGCGCCGCCTCCCAAGCCCCGGTGCCCGAGGAGGGATAGATCACCACCGGGCTGGCGGTCTGGAAGACGGTGCGGATGCCGGAGAGCACCCTGAGCCCCAGCTTTTTGAACTCCGGCCCCCGGTGATCGATCACCGGCATGTCCATGGCGCGCAGGATGCGGTCCGGCACCGGAGTGGGGCCGGGGATCTGCAGGAAGTGGCGGCCGGCGCGGCGGGGGGCGTTGGACATGGGGGCTCCGTTGATTTCGCGTAGCGTCGAGGCGCAGGTGCTCAGGGGCTATTCCAGTAGATCGTCTTGCCGCGCCGCTCAAACATGATCTCCACAAGGTCCTCGGGGCGTCCAACCACTGCAGCCGGCCAAACCCGCTCGACGCGCTGCAGGACACCGCCCTCGTCGTAGTGCGCCCTGGCCGTGTGTGATGGTCGCAGGGGTGGGAGCACCCCGCCACGGCGGAGCGCGTTGAGGACACGGACCTCGCGCACGAGACTGCCCTCCCACCGGTACTCCTCCCGGGTGTACCCGCTGACGCCGGCCAGGTCGGCGGCGGCAATGCGCCCATCCGGCATGCTGGCGCGCAGGAGATTGATGGGCTTCTTTCCGCTACTGCGACCGCAGCGAGACGGCTCTGCAAAGTAATCGAAGTGTGCCGACTCCAGCGAGCCGGACCCCCAGTCGTAGAAGGTCTCATAGAAGCCCTGCTCGTTATGCTGGCGCTCCACCACAACCCGCCCTTCGCGGTCGATGCCGTAAGCCACGTAGTTGCGGCGGCCGGAAGGCTCCTGCGCCAGAGGGCGTCCCGGCTTGATGCCGTTCCGCTCGAAGTGGAGGGGCCTGACGTTGAGCAGCGAGAACGTGGCCCATTGCCAATCGCATACCGCCTTCTCGGCTGCCTCCTTCCTGGCGCGATACTCTCTGCCGAGCTTGGCGAAGGCGGCTTCGAGCTGAGCATCTGCTTGCACGCGGTCCTCCGTCTGTCCGACGCAACCGGGCTGCTAGCTTAGCGGGGCACAGGGCTCCCTGCCATGTTGTGGTGGAGGCGGGCTCAAGGGGCGGCCGGCATGGCACATTGGGGGCGGCGAAGCCTCAATCCGGATGAGAAGTGACGCTCCGGGTCTGCCGTGGGCACGTGCGCCGGTTCTCTAAGTAGACTTCGAACAATAGCTGAATCGCGCTCCGTGGACTGCGGCGGTGTGACTCAGGGCGTGGGGATTCCTGGTTGAGGTGAACCGGCGTAGGTCGATCCTATGATCGACGAAGAAGCGATTCGCTATCGCTGGGG
>DATMZP010000540.1:0-2054 GCA_035573595.1 Hyphomicrobiaceae bacterium | reverse complement strand
CGGGCGCCTGGTGCGCAAGGCTCCGCAGAAGCAGGGCCTGCCCGCCTCCTTCACCCTTCATGTCGGCGACTTCGGCACCGCCGACGTGACCGTCGTCAAGGCGTATCGTGTCTTTGCGGTGACCTCCCCCCTCTCCTTCTCCATTGTCGACAAGCCGCGGCCAGGCCAGGTCGCCGTGCTGCACGACGACCTCGGCATGCCCACCTTTGTCCACCTGGCCGACACGGAGGCGGACGCCCACGCCTGGCTCGCTGCCCACCCCCGCGACAATCTCCGCCTCGTGCCGGCCGAGGCCCTCGAGCCGCACACGTTCACCTACCTCCAGGACCCCGGCCACGGCTGGCTCATCGTCAGCAGCGGCGACCTCGCCGAGGCCGGCCTGTCGCCGGCGGATTTCTCCTCGTGCAGCTACATGCGCGGCGACACCCTCGCGCTCGAGGAGGATTGCGACATGCCGAGGTTCCTCCAGCGCCTCGATGAGCGGGGCATTCCCTACCGGCTGCGCGAGCAGCACACCAACGGCGATGCCTACATCCGCCATTGGGCCTCCAATCTGAGGCCCGCAGCTGCGGGGCGCTGAACGTCGCCGGCTGCGCCATGCCTCGCGCGGATGCACCGGCATACAGTGACCCCTCGGCAAGCCGCAGCCCGGTCAGGCGGTAGTCCGTTGCTCGCCAAGCCTTGAGTCGCGGATGCTTGAGGGCGACTCGTGCGCCGCCGTAAGATTCGACCGCCAAGCCCACTCACGGCCCACACTCGGGAGCCCATATGACCGTCCGCGTGATCGACATCGAAACGACCGGGACCGACCCGACGGTCGACGCGACCATCGAGATCGCCTCGGTGGATCTGCTCAAGGATGGCACGATTGCCAACCAGCGAACGGCTCTGGTCCGGCCGCCTCTCCCCGTGCCGCCTGAGGCGAGCGCCGTGCATCACCTGATCGACGAGGACCTCGCCTTCGCGCCGACGCTTGACGAGGTGCTCGACCAGTTTCGGGGCGCCGATGCCTACGTCGCGCACAACGCCAATTTCGAGCGCGCCTTCCTGGAGCATCTGTTGGGCGACGCCCTGTGGGCCTGCACGTACAAGTGCGCCCTGCGGATCTGGCCGGACCTGCTGTCGCATTCCAACCAGGCGCTCCGCTACCGCCTGGGCCTCGTCAATCCCTTCAACATCGACCGCCACACCCTGAGCCCGCACAGGGCGCTGTCCGACGCCATCGTCACGGCCGCCGTGTTCAACGAGATCGCCAAGCACGCGACATGGCCCGAGATCGTGCGCTGGTCGAGCGAACCGGCGTTGCTCAGCGTCTTCCGGTTCGGCAAGCACCGGGGTGAGCGCTTCGACGCCGTGCCGGAGGACTACCTCAGGTGGATCGTCGAAGGGCAGAACGAGTTGCGCGAGGAGGTGAAGGCTTCGGCGCGCTACTGGCTCGACAGGCGGGGCTCAAACGGGCCGCCCTTACCTGGCTTTTGACACCGCCGAGCACCGCGGCGGCCAAGCCCGGACTGCCCGCACTCGGGAACCCGGATCGCCGTCCGTGCCGCCGAGATCGAGACCACTGACACCGGTCGGGAAAGGTCACGATAAAGCTCGCGGGTCCTCATCCGAGACCGCTGCAGCAAAGCGCCGTCTACACCTCCATAAGCAGGTCCTCGCGCCGGCAGGCGGCCTCAGCGTGCCGGCACCGTCTCGAGAAGGACGACAGGAGCGGCCATCGCAGCCTGGCGATCGCGCCCCATTGGCATCGTCGCAGCTACACGGAGCGGACATATGTCGGAGTGGCATCGCCAGCACTGACCGAGGGGTTGGCGATGTCCGCTGTCGAGAGACCTCCAGTCGGCATCAGGGCTGAAATCCTCCAGCGCAACGTGCCCGCCGGCCTCGATCGATCGCACCACCGTGGTGTCGTGCGCCGCACTTCACGTTGTCCGCAGCGACGCCTGGTAGATCGCCTCCACGTGCACATCGGCGCAATCGAGCACGGGGAATCCGGCATCGCGCCCCTGGAACGCGAGGAAGAGGTCGGTACCGCCGAGCAACACGACCTC
>DATMZP010000539.1:0-3976 GCA_035573595.1 Hyphomicrobiaceae bacterium | reverse complement strand
TTAGCCGGGACAGCTCGATGACATGGAACGCAACCGCGGGCCGGCTGATCGTGATCAACAGAGTGGCAGCGAGGCCCACGCACAGAGCTGCTGAGGCAGTGGCGGCAAACGCCCAAGCGGCCCTTTGGCGCCGTGCGAGCTCAGCCTGGTATGTCCATGATGCGTAGACCGGGCGAGCGATCGGCAATGGCGCCCGACCGAAACCCAGCGCCCTGGCGACAGCCTGCGCCATGGGAGCGGGCTTAAGGCGGCGCCCGGGCGCGAAGAATACACCAAGCGCAAGCAGTTGCAGACCGAGGCCGGCGGCCATGGCGGCCTGGTGGGCCTCGGCCGGGTAGCGGCCGCCGTCGGCCGGCCACAGGGCGACGATGAAGCCCGAGAGGCACTGCAGGCCGAAGGCGGTGCCCATGTTGAGGACGCCGAGAGCGGCGTTGGCGCGGCCTGACACCTCCTTGGGGAAATACTGGGCCAGGACGGCGAAGCTGAGCACGGTGGCGGCGCCCGCGGCGGCGACGACGGCGAACAGCAGGTGGGACGACACCGGAAGGCCGAGCAGCAAGGCGAGCTGGGCGGCCATGGACAGGGCGAGTATGGCGGCGAGGAACAGCTCGGTCGGGATGCCGGCGCGGCGCAGGCGCTCGGCGGCGGCTCCCAGCAGCAAGGCGCTCGCGGCGAGCGCCACCGCCATGAAGGTGAGATGCGCGACGACGGCGGGCCGGTCGAGCCCCTCAACGTCGGCCAGCCAGGGGGCCGCCCACAGGCCCTGCAGCGAGAAGGACGTGCCGACGCCCAGCGCCGCCAGGGGGGCGATGCGCAGGAAGCGCGGGTCCGGGTAGATGGCGAGGAAGCCGATCCTCGGCGAGGCAGCGGTCTGCGTCTGCGCCTTCCTCTCCGGCACGACGAGCAGGATGGTGAGCGCCACGGCTGCCGAGGCCACGGCGAGAGCTGCGAACAGCCCGCGCCAGCCGAGAGCCTGCACCACCGCCTCGGCCGGTCCTGTCGCCGACAGGGCGCCGAGCGCGCCAAGCATGATGTACCAGCCGTTGGCGAGGGCGACGCGCTCGGGCGGGAACCACAGGACGATGGCCTTGAGACCGGCCATCAGGCCGACGGCGACGCCGAGGCCGATCAGGGCGCGGCCGACAAGGAGCGTTGCCACGCCGTCGGCAAGGGCGAACAGGAGCGAGCCGGCGGCGGCAACGAGGAGCAGGGCGCTGTCGATGAGCCGCGGTCCGTATCGGTCGAGGAGCACGCCGCAGGGGAGCTGCACCGCGGCAAATGTAAGGAAGTACATGGACGTGAGCAGGCCGAGGTCGGCCGCGGTAAGGCCCAGCTCGGCCACGAGGTCGCCGGCGATCAGCGCGTTGATGGAGCGGAACAGGTAGGAGAGATAGTAGCCCGCCGCAAAAGGCAGCAGGACCAGGAGGACCGCGCGGGCGACGGGGGTTGTGCCGCTCGCCTCTTCACGTTCGATCGCCGATCTTCCTGGCAGGTCCAGCGGCGAGGCGGATCGATCCTGGTGACCAGCCAGGCTTGCAGCGCCGCCGGGAGCAGGGCGCTCTCGGAACTGGGCCGGCGATGTGTCGAGGCCATTACCGCGCATTGTCGGAACCTTCCTCGCGGGTGTCGCGGCGCCAGATCAGCCGCACGAGGCCGTCCTCGGTGCTTTCGAGCAGCACGCCCCAGATCGGCTGCGGCCAGGCGGGATCGTCGAGGCGCACGCGCAGGTAGGTCTGGTCAGTGCCCTGCTTGGTCCTGCGCCAGGCGGCGCCGATCTCGGTCGTCCCCAAGGAGATGCGGAAGTCCGGAGCGCCCTCGCTCGACTTGCGGTCGTTGGCGAGGATCCTGACGCGGCCGTTCAGCATGAGGGTGCGGATGCTGCCGGCGTAGCCGTCCTTGACGGCCTGGAAGGTTCCGATCACGGGCATGGGTGGTCCTTTCTGTTGATCAGTTCGGCGTCGATGCGCGGTAGGGCCGGAGCACAATGTCCTTGTGCACGATGACCCGAAGCGGCCAGCCGGGGCGCACGGTGATGGTCGGCTGCACGTTGAGTTGCCGCTCGATCAGGCGCTGGCCCGCGCGGTTGGTGGTTGCCTGTGTCGACTGCTGCAGCGCCTTGACGAGGTCGCTGTCGGAAGAGCCGAACACGAGCTCGCTCCCTACCCCGAGCACGGTCGCCAGCGCCACGCCCTTCAGGAGCTTCCAGGTATGGAAGTCCACCTGGTCGGCAAGGCCGGAGTAGCCGCCGGTGTCGGTGGCGGGCAGGTTGTCGATTACGATCGAGGAGCCGTCCGGCAGAATGATGCGCTGCCAGACGACGAGCGCCCGCTCCTGACCGAACGCGACGATGTTGTCGTACTTGCCGACGAGCCGGGACCCCTGGGGGATCAGGAGATGACGCCCCGACACCGTGTCGAACACGTTCTCGGTGACCTGGGCGATGACGAAGCCTGGCAAGTCGGAGTTGAGACCCGTGATCAGGCTGGCGGCGATGACGGTACCGGCCATCAGCTGATAGGGCGAGGCCGGCGTCTGCAAGGGGTGGGGATTGTAGATGTCCTTCTCCGGTCCGGATTTGAGGAAGGTGAGCTTGCGGGACTGATCGGAAGTGCTGGCCCCCAGCGCATCGACATCTCCGCCGGCCAGCGCCAGGGCCCGCTCGGTCGCGCGCAGATTGGTGAGAGCAGTCAGGGCACCATCCGAAATGCCCGTCGTCGGAGGCGCGCGAAGGAGAGGATCCGGGCGCAGCTCCGGGGCGGCCGCCTCCTTCGGCGGCGCCTTGAGCTGCAACCGGAAGAACACCTGGGACTCGCGGGCCTGGACCGCCAGGCGGGCGAGCCTGGCCTTCTCGGCCCGGTCGGCCTCGTCGACCGCATCGCCCGGCTGAGGGGCGAGGTGCGGTCCGCCTTTCGGCGGACCCGACGCGGGCTCCTTGGCGAGGTTGTGCTTCTTGTCCGTCTGAACGCCGTCATAGCTCGCCGGCAGCTTGGAAAGCGCATCCGCGATCGGCTTGTGGTCGACATTGAAGAGCTCATTGGGTGCCGCAACGCGCAGGCTCGGCGCCCGCAGCGCCACCAGCACCAGCCCCGCAATGAGGAGCAGCACCACCGCGGCCGCACCGATCAGCACCTTGCGGTTGATGCGGGTGACGGGCCGCGGCTGTGCCCTGAGCTCCAGGGTGTCCGGTTCGATCTTGCTCTCGGGGCCCGGGGCCTGGGGGTCTCTGGGGCCGGTGGCGGTCATTGCGTGACCTCCCGCCACACCGCATCGGTGCGGACGATGCGGACGACCTGCTGCGGCGCGGTGCCCAATCTCAGCTCCGCTGCCGCGAACAAGCGGTCGACGATGTAGGTGGTGCCGCGCACACGGTAGTTGACAAGGGCCGGCTTGGCGTCAGGGCCGATCACGAACAAAGGCGGCGCCTCGCTCTGGGCCAGACCCGAGGAGAATTGGATGTAGACCTTGGCGCCGTCGTCGAACACCTGCCGCGGCTTCCACGGCGCATCGCCCTCGATCCGATAGCGGAACCTGATCTTCTCGATGTCGATGCCGGTGTCGGCGACGACCGTCCCCGCGACGTCGGCCTCGGCGCGCTGCTTCTTGAGGGCGATGAGCTCGGAGGCCGGATAGGTCCAGGACACCGAGGCCATGTAGGTCTTCTCGGAGGAGCGCATCTCCAGGTGGTAGGTGCGCCGATCCGTGGTGATGACGAGGTTGGTCTCCAAATCGGCGCCAATGGGCTTGACCAGGATGTGGACCTGCGCCTGCTTGCCCTCGCCGCTGGTGGTGTCGCCGACGACCCAGCGCACGGTGTCGCCGGCGGATACCGAGACCACCTTCTCGCCGGGCTCGAGGGCAATGTCGGTGACCTGGCTGGGGGCCGCGTAGAGCTGGTAGAGGGCGCCCTTGGTGTAGGGATAGACCTGGATGGCATTGATGTAGCCGTCCTTCACCGGCTCGATCTTGGCGAGCGCAT
>DATMZP010000538.1:0-2254 GCA_035573595.1 Hyphomicrobiaceae bacterium | reverse complement strand
CTAGCGGGCGAGCACTGCACGGGCCCCCGGGTGTGAGTTCCGGAGGCCGGCACCGAGAGGTGCCGAGCTGGCCGACGGGGTCCGGGGGCAACGGAAGCGCGCAGCCCGCGCAGCGGGCGAGCACCGGACGGGCCCCCGGTGTCAGCGGGAGCCCGGCACCGAGAGGTGCCGCGCTCGGGCGACGGGGTCCGGGGGCATCGGAAGCGCGCAGCCCGCGCAGCGGGCGAGCACTGGACGGGCCCCCGGTGCCCACTAGAGCGGATCGCAGGAGCAGGTGGGCGTTCCACCGCTCAGCTGGAACGTGCAGGCGCTTCCAGCCGGACACTCGCCGCCGCCGCAGCTGGCATCGCACGGGACGCCCGTCGGTACGCAGACACAGTCGCTGGAGATCGGCCCCATCCTGAACGGCGCGCACGTGCTGCCGCCAGGGCAGCTTCCGCCGCACGTCGGAAAGGCCGACCCACCGCTGCAGGGCAACGCTGCCCGGCAGAAACATTCGCCCGGGAAGTTCGTGTCGATGCCACAGCTGTATGACACGGGGCACGCTCCGGGGCAGGTGGCGGTGGGAGCGCCGGGGATGCACGCGCTGCCGGGATCGACGCAGGCGCACAGTGCCAACGTGATGCCGCCGCTCAGTTCCGTTGCCTGGCATATGCGGCCATCGCCGCACGTGCCGCCACAGGTCGGGTACTGCGAGCCGATGCAGGGTGTGACGCCCTCGGGGAGACACTGGCAGCCCATGCCCGGGAACTCCTCGAGCCAGCACCGGGCGCCGGGCCCGCAGTTCCCGTTGCAGCTTGGAAACGTGTCGCCGCAGGGGGTCGGGAGGCTGGTGGTCGTGGTGCTTGTGGTCGTGGTGGTCACGACGCAGCCGGTCGCACCGCAGGCGTCGCAGCAGCTCGACGCCGACCCGACACACGCCTGCCCTCCGCGGCGCGCCACGCACGACGCCGGCGCCTGCTTGACGGTGCACCTGGTGGCGCCGCCGGGCTTCGTGCGGCAGCACGTCACGGCGCCAGGCTCGCCGCAGGTCGAACGGGACGCACAGCGCCGCACCGCCGACTGACACTGCCGGGGGAGTTTGTTGGCCGCCGACCGCAGCGTGGCGACGGCGGCCGCGCAGCGCACGTAGTCGCGATGGCTTGGTGCGGCAGCGCAGTTGCAGTCGGTCGCCACCTGCGCGCGGGCAGCGGCCACGGCAGCTGCGTCGCCGGGTCCGTCCCCGCACTTGGCGAAAGCGGCCGGCGTGGCGGTGAGCGCCACGACGATCGACAGAAGCGGCGTCACGGAAAGCCGCATCGCCCCCTCCTCCCGCGCTCCCTAGCGCGCCCGAGATGGGGCCGTCAATGGAGAAATACCGCGCCTTCAGAAGGCTGGCTGACGGCCGGCGCTAGCCCGGCCTCGGACCCGGGCCTCACAAGAACGATGAAGGCAAGGGAGTGGGTTACCTTCACCCGCCCGCGAGCGCGACGTCCTGCTCGCACGGCTCATCGCACGGCGGTGTCGAGTCTTCCCGATCCTCGAGGTATCCGTGCGGCAGCCGCACTTCCTGCCGTCGTCCGTCCTTGGCGCGACTCGTGCGCAACACGACGAGCGGCATCTCCTCGTCGGGATCGAGATGCGCGAGCGCGGCAAGCATCTCGTCCAGCGTGCTGATTCGCGGCAGGACGGCACGTACCGCGCCCGCACCCCGGAAGCCGCCCGTGTACCACAGGCACCACTTCCGCATCTGCCGGATGCCGTTCTCCTCGCCGAAGAGCGCGATCGCCCGCTCGGCATGCTCGCGGATGAGCGCGACGATCGCCCCGAGCCGCGGCTGCGGGCCGGGTTCGCGACCGTTGAACACCGTCTCGAGCTCGGCGAACAGCCACGGACGGCGGAGGCAGCCCCGGCCGACGATCACGCCATCGCAACCCGTCGCCCGCAGCATGCGAAGCGCATCCCAGCATTCCCATACGTCGCCGTTTCCGAGCACGGGAATGCCGACGGCCGCCTTCAGCTCGGCGATCGCGGTCCAGTCCGCCTCGCCCGCGTAGAGCTGCGCGGCGGTGCGGGCGTGCAGGCCGATCGCGGCGGCGCCCTCTTCCTCGGCGACGCGGCCGGCATCGCGGAAGGTGAGGAGATCGTCGTCGAGCCCCTTCCGCACCTTGACGGTGACCGGTACGCGACCGGCGGCACGAACCGCTGCCCGTACCAGGCTCGACATGAGGCGCGGCTTCAGCGGGATGGCGCTGCCGCCGCCGGCACGCGTGAT
>DATMZP010000537.1:0-2540 GCA_035573595.1 Hyphomicrobiaceae bacterium | reverse complement strand
CAACCCCGGCACCGATTTCCCGCCCATCGTCGAGGGCTTGGCGCGCGCCAGGGAGACCGGCGCGGAGGTGCCGCGCGCGGTGCTGGCGCCGCACGAGAACCTGGCCGTCGCCATGGCGCACGGCGCCTACCTCGTGACGGGCGCGCCGCAGGCGGTGATGGTGCACGTCAATGTCGGCACCGGCAACACCGTCAACATGCTGGCCGACGCCAGCCGCGACCGCATTCCCCTGCTGCTGATGGCGGGCCGCTCGCCGATCCTGGAGGAAGGCGCGTTCGGCGCCCGCAACCGCTCCATCCACTGGGCGCAGGAGATGTTCGACCAAGCCGGCATGGTGCGCGAGCTGGTCAAGTGGGACTACGAGCTGCGGAGCCCCGAGCAGGCGCATCTGGTCGTGCCGAGGGCGCTGGAGGCGGCGCTGGCGAGCCCCGGCGGCCCGGTCTATCTGACGCTGCCGCGCGAGCCGCTGGCGGCGCCGGTCGCGGGTGAGGCGCGCCTCCCGCCGCGGATGCCGCCCACGCCGCCGGAGCCGGACCGGGAGGCCATCCGCCGGCTGGCGGGCTGGATCGCCGAATCGAAGCGGCCCCTCATCATCACGTCGAACGTGGGCCGGCTGCCGCACGAGACCGCTGCGCTCGCCCAGCTGGCCGAGCGCTGCCGGGTGCCGGTGGCCGTCCAGACGCCCCGCTACATGTGCCTGCCGACGGACCATCCCATGCACGCCGGCTTCGATTCCGGGCCGTTCCTGGCAGACGCCGACCTCATCCTGGTGGTCGAGAGCGATGTGCCCTGGATGCCGAGCGTCAAGGCACCCAACCCGGACGCGCGCATCGTCCACATCGGCGAGGACCCCGCTTTCCTGCGCTATCCAATGCGCAGCTTCCGCAGCGACCTGTCGATCGCAGCGGGCGCGGCTCCCACCTTGCATGCCCTGTCGGCGTGCCTGCACGATTTGGGCCTCCACCCCCAGCCGGAAGCCGGATGGGGCGCGCGCCCCGCTCGCGCGGCCAATCCCGATGCTCCGCACATCACCCCGGAGTACCTGAGCCGCTGTGTCGGCGAGATGGCGGGTCCGGAGGGGATTATCGTCAACGAGTACCAGCTCCGCCCCGACCATTGCCCGCGGACCCACGCCGGCACCTACTTCGCCCTCAGCCCCGCCGGCGGCCTGGGGTGGAGCGTGGGGGCGGCGCTGGGCGCCAAGCTGGCCGCGCCCGACCGGTTCGTCGTGGCCACTATCGGCGACGGCGGCTTCGTGTTCGCCAATCCGACGGCCTGCCATTGGGCCGCCGAGGCGCACGGCCTGCCCATCGTCATGGTGATCTTCAACAACAACCGCTACGCCGCCGTGCGCAACGCCACGCTCTCCATGTTCGCCTCGGGTGCCGCCGGCCGCGAGAATGGCCTGGGGCTGGCCGACCTATCCCCCAGCCCACCATTCGAGAAGGTTGCCGAGGCCCACGGCGCCTTCGCCGCCCGCGTGGACCGCCCCGCCGACCTGCCCAGCGTGCTCGCCGCCGCGCGCGAGGCGGTGGAGAAGGAGAGGCGGCACGCGCTGGTGAACGTGATCACGCCCTATTAGGCTGGCCTTGCGGGCTCAATGCCTGGCGCTCATGCCACCGCTTATAGCGGCAGCTTTCAGGACGACCTTTCACAGGATCAGCTACCTGCGGAAGAGTTGTGCCAGGAACCGCCAAGCGAATTGCGTCAGCGGGCATCGCCTATCGGCAACGCCGAGACGGAGAAGAAGGCCTGAATTGGCTATTCCAGCTGAGAAGCTCTGGCGATCCAAAGCAGCATCCAGGCCGAAAGGAGCAGTGCGGCGGGCGGGATTGCAGTGAACAGTGCCATCGTTGAAAGATGCGACCTGATCCCTTGTGCGTAGGATGCCATCTCTCTCTCGATCAGCGGTTGCGGCGTCGGTTGCTCGGGGCGCAATTCCAGAGCAGGCCCGGGCGTCGCCCACTCGGCTGGCGTATTTGCGATCGGCCAGGAGCCAACGGTGGCAACCGCACAGAGGCCCACCCAAAGTGCGGTGAGCACGCACCATGTTCTCCAGCGAAACGGGGAGAGCTTCTGGGCGAGAAGTGGGACAGGCTGCCTGCGCATACTGAAACCCTCGATGTACTCGACGACGGGGCAGCATGCGGGCGGATTGCGGCACGCGTCGGGCACTGGAGTAAGGCCCTACCTGAGCGGGCGGCAAAGTAAGACAGAAGCGGTAGGTATCGAATGGACAATATGTTCCGGTCGGCATCCATCGGAAGCGTTGGCCTCCGAGCTGCGATCAGGTCCGTTTGGATGGCTGCCCGCACACGACCCTGTGGCCATCCGTTGTGGTAATGACAATCTCACGCATTCCGTAGTGGGCATCTTTGGGGGCAGTGCAGGCCGCCCCACGCGCAGTAAATTCGGTATACAGGCTGTCGACATCATCGACCTCCAGATAGCCGAACCAGTTGTGAGCGCCAAGCACACTCGGGTGCATGTCTTTCGGGCACTGGCCCAACATTATCCGGACTCCGTCCCTCTCGGCCAAT
>DATMZP010000536.1:0-2708 GCA_035573595.1 Hyphomicrobiaceae bacterium | reverse complement strand
CGAGGGGCGTTGGAAAGCGGTCCACACGCGCGGTGGCGGCGGTGGCGAGGTTGCGGGGGCCCCCGGTGACACGGACCTGTTGATCTCGGTCGAGTTTCGCGGCATGGCGGAATGGCAGGATATCAGCCGCAAGCTCAGCGCCACGCCGGGCGTGGAGGAGTTGGACGTGGCCGGCCTGTCGGCCCGCGGCGCGCGCGTGACGCTGCGCTATGCCGAGGGCGCACAGCGTCTGACGGAGGAATTGGCACAGCGAGGTCTCAGCCTGCGCAGCAACGGCGGGACCTGGGCGCTCTCACTGCGGTAGGCCGGGCTCTCCCACCGGCGCCGACGGCTGCGAACTTGCGATTTTCCCGGGCGCTCCGGCGTTCCGGGCTCCCTGGCGGCTCGCTCTGCCTTCCTCACGACGGGCTCTCAAGCTGCGTATGTGCCGTGCATAGCAACATTCCAAATTTCATAACGCTGGGGCGCGTGATGAGCGTGCCCGTCATCTTCTGGCTGTTGCTCAACAACCATCCGCGGATCGCGTTCTTCGTGTTCCTGGCGGCGGGCGTCAGCGATGCCGTCGACGGCTACCTGGCCAAGCGCTTCAAGTGGACGACCGAGCTTGGCGCCTACCTCGACCCGCTGGCCGACAAGATCCTGATCGTCAGCATCTACATCGCCCTGGCAGTGAGCGCGCAGGTGCCCATGTGGCTGGTGATCGCCGTCGTCAGCCGCGACATCCTGATCCTGCTCGCTGTCCTGCTGTCGTGGCTGGTGCACCGGCCCTTCGCCATCAAGCCGCTCAACGTCAGCAAGATCAACACGGCCGCGCAGCTGATCCTGGCCACCACGGTGCTCGGCGACAACGCATTCAGCCTGGGACTCGACCTGACGCGGGAGGTGCTCGTATGGAGTACAGGGGTCTCAACGGCGCTGTCGCTGGCCGCCTATCTGCAGCTGTGGGTCCGCCACATGATGGGCTATGGGGCCGCAGGATGAAGGTTTCAGGGATCAGGTTTCAGGTGTCAGGTTCCCGATATCAAGTTTCCGGCGGGCAAGCGCTGCCTGACACCTGGCCCCAGAAACCTGAAACCTCCTTCATCGGGACGGCATAGTGAGCGCGGGACCCGATCAGCTCGTCCTGGATCTGCCGCACCGCGCCGCCCTTGGCGTGCACGACTTCCTCATCAGCCCCTCCAACCGGGCCGCCGCCGACACGATCGACCTGTGGCCCAACTGGCCGCAGGCGTCGGTGGCGGTGGTGGCGCCGGCGCACGCCGGCAAGACCCACCTCGGAAACGTCTGGCGTCTGAAATCCGGTGCCGCGCGGCTGGAGGCGCCCGCGCTGAGCGAGGCCGACGTGCCGGCCGCGGCGGCGCACGGCGCGGTATTGGTGGAGGACCTTCATGCCGGCATCGCCGACGAGCGGGCGCTGTTCCACCTCCTCAACCTGGTGCGCGAGCACAAGCTCTCCGTGCTGCTCACCTCGCGCACGCCGCCAGGCGAGATCGAGGCGAGCCTGCCGGACCTGCGCTCGCGCCTCAGGGCGCTCCCCCTGGTGACGATCGAGCCGCCGGACGAGACCCTGCTGAAGGCCGTGCTGGTAAAACATTTCACCGACCGTCAGCTCATCGTCGAGCCCGGCGTCATCGCCTACATCGCGCTGCGCATGGAGCGCTCGATGGAGGCCGCCGCTGCCATTGTGGCCGCCATCGACCGCACCGCCATGGCCGGCCACCGCAAGGTGACGCGGGTGCTGGCCGCGGAGGTCCTGGCGCAGGCGGCGCGTGTTGCGGGAGGGCGCGACTAGTCTAGCCCGCCTTGTCGACGATCGGCCGCAACAGCGTGCGCCGCGCAAGAGCGGTATCCAAAGAGAGATCGGATCAGCACTTCAAGGTCCGCTTGCGTTGCCGTCCCACCGTAGCGCAGTTTTGGTGGCGCCTGCTCAAGGGCCCTCGCCGTCCGTCAGCTTCCGGGGCGGCCCGCATATGCCGACTACTTGCCGATGCGGCGGCGCCAGTCCGTGTGCACTCCTACAGGTGTCCGAATGTTGGCTGACGGCGGGTATTGTGCTGGTCAGCTCCGTCTGGCCGTGATCGTTCCGCTGCAACCCGCGTTGTCGAATACCCCGGACCCGGAATTGCCACGTAGCGTGGCTGAGAAGCTCAGCGGCCCATAGGAGTTGCGTCCAGTCCATCGTGCGACACCGGAAGCGGACACCGATCCTGAGTACGGGCTGCCGACTATGCCGCCTTGAATTCTGAGAACGTACGAGCCGACGGCCTGCGCGCAGTTGGTGCCGCCGCTCCAGGTGATTCTCCAGGCACCGTCGAATAGGCCCGGTCCCTTCGGCTGCACGAGCTTCGGCAAGAGAACCACTCTCTTGGCGTCGCTCTCTTTTTCCTTGGCCTGTTTCGCTGGAGGAGCTTCCTGCGGCGCTCTCGTCGATTCCTCCTGAGCCTGCTTGTTTGGAGGGGGTACGGCGAGTGCCAGTTTCGTGCGCTCCTCCTCAAGCAGGTGACGCTCCTCAGCAAGCCGCGTCCTCTCCTGGTCCGCCGCCTTGAGTGCGGCCTCGAGCTCCGCGTTTGGGCTGACGGGTGCTGCACCTCTCAGGTAGATGGGCTCACCGCCGAGAGTGCCGTAGAGGTGCGGCTGCTGCCTGCTGCCGGTGGCCCGTGCCACCTCATCGCGCACGCGGCGGAACACAAAGCTTATCTCCAGTCCTG
>DATMZP010000535.1:0-2272 GCA_035573595.1 Hyphomicrobiaceae bacterium | reverse complement strand
GGGATACGCTCGACGGCATGAGACGGCTCATGCTGTTGGCGATGGTGGCTGCGTCATGGACGCTCGGCATCGCAGGCGCTGAGGCGCAAAGCTACCCCTCGCGCACCATCACCATCATCGTGCCGTTCCCGCCGGGGGGATCGACCGATACGGTCGCGCGCATCATGGCCGACGGCATGCAGCCGATCCTGGGCCAGCCCGTCATCATCGAGAACGTCGGCGGCGCCGGCGGCAGCACGGCGGTGGGGCGGCTCGCGCGCGCCGCGCCCGACGGCTACACCATCGACATCGGCCAGTGGGACACCCACGTCGGCAGCATCATCTACAAGATCGCCTACGATCTGGAGAAGGACTTCGCGCCGGTCGGCCTCATCTCCGTCAATCCGCAGCTGATGGTCGCCAAGAAGACGCTGGAGGCCAATGACCTCAAGGGTCTCGTCGCCTGGATGAAGGCGAACCCCGGCAAGGGCATGTTCGTGAACCAGAATGCGGCGGCGCGCGTGAGCGGCATCCTGCTCCAGAAGGCGACCGGAACGGACTTCCAGTTCGTGCCCTACCGCGGTGCCGGTCCGGCCATGATCGATCTCATCTCGGGCCAGGTCGACCTGCTGGTGGTGCAGGCAGCGGTTGCATTGCCGCAGGTGCAGGCCGGCACCATCAAGGCGATTGCCAACCTGTCGCCGCAGCGTTCCGCCGCCATACCCGACATCCCCACATCGGACGAGGCGGGCGTAGCCGGCCTCTACATGTCGGGCTGGTTCGGATTCTTCGCGCCCAAGGGCACGCCCGCCGAGGCGATGGGCAAATTGAACGCGGCCATGGTGCGCGTCCTGGCAGATCCGGCCACTCGCGCGCGCTTTGCCCAACTCGGCCTCGATGTGGCCTCCCGCGATCAGCAGACCCCCGAGGGACTGGCCGGTTTTCACAAGGTCGAAATCGACAAGTGGTGGCCAATCATCAGGGCGGCGGGAATC
The DNA here is from genome assembly GCA_035573595.1 of Hyphomicrobiaceae bacterium. Lineage (GTDB taxonomy): Bacteria > Pseudomonadota > Alphaproteobacteria > Rhizobiales > Hyphomicrobiaceae > AWTP1-13. Next base: position 1,298 of record DATMZP010000535.1, on the reverse strand, counting down.
GCAGCCGAATAAGACCAAAGCAGCGTGATTGACGCATTGACGTTAGGACTTATGACAATTATGTGAAGCGCCGCCTGCCGGTCTCGGCTGGTCCGGCGGCGCTGTTGTGGGCCGGGTTTAATCGCTGAATTCGCAGGTTCGGATCTCTTGGGCAGGGGGCGATCCATGGAGCTTTCGAATTACGAGCTCATCCGCTATCCGTCGGGTCAGCTCGTCATCACCCGCGTCGCGATGTCCGCCAGCGGCGTCCCCTCCTCGGGGCCGCGCGACGTGATCGGCGCCTACACCAGCGAGCAGGAAGCGCAACGCGCGCTGCTGCGCCTTGCCGGCGCCGGCCCGCAGCGCACGGCCGGCGCGGCCTCCACGGTGCAGCGCGGCTGACGCCGCGCCCTGCGCTGTGATGCGCGGCTGACGCCGCGCTCTGCACTATGATGCGCGGCTGACGCCGCGCGGGGCTGGACGCATCACAAGTTCGCCCAACGAATCAGTGCTGTTGGCCTCTCGCCAGTCCAAAGCGAGAGCGAACCCATGGCCCAGACCGCGCCGGAACGCAATCCCAGCCTCTACCTGCTGCGCGACAACCTGGAGGCCACGCTGGCGCTGGGCGAGGATTTGCTGTCCGCCGAGCTGACGCTGCCTGCCCAAGACCGGCCCGGCCTGCGCGACTGGATCCGGCAGACGCGCGATCTCGACGGCTTCCTGGGCTCCCTGCGCACCCTGGAATACGCCATGACGGCGCGCCTCCTTCAGGCCCGCAAGTGGGCCGAGGACCTGCGGCGCAGCGACGCCCGTCTCAAGCCGCTCATCGCATTGTTCGTCGCCGGCACCGTGCCGCTTGTGGATGCCGCCGCCGAGCTGGGGGACACCGATGCGCGCGATTTCGACTGCGACGACGCCGCGCTCACTTTCCTGCGCCGCCGCGGCATGCTCGCGCCCGACGCCGCCGGCCTGGAGCTGGTCTCGCGCTTCGCAGTGGGCGAGGACTACCAGGTTGCCGGCCGCATCGGCCTCGGCCCCCTGCTCGACCTGGTGGCCAGCTTCCTCGACACCCTCGACACGCTCTATGGCCCGGACATCGCACCCATCGAGGAGGTGCCGGTGCTCTCCGTGCGTGCCCGCGACAGCGCGCGCCAGCTGCTGGAGCCCAGCGCGGTCAACTGAGGACGAGGCGGGACAGGAGACGGGGTCAGACCCCGTTCCGCGCACCATCCCCATTGCGCCCGGATCACTGCTGCGGCGCGGCTTCCGCTTGCGGGGTGGGCGGCGGCTGCGGTGCCGGGGGCGCAGGGGCAGGCAGG
>DATMZP010000534.1:0-5278 GCA_035573595.1 Hyphomicrobiaceae bacterium | reverse complement strand
CCCTCTCTCAAGGTGCAGCACGCCAAGGACACGCACCAGATGGTGCTGTGGGGCCAGGGGGAGATGCACCTGCGCGTGGCCCTTGAGCGCCTCAAGCGCAAGTACGGCGTCGACGCGGAGACCAAGCGGCGCCAGGTGCCTTATAAAGAGACCATCCGCAAGGGGATCGAGGTGCGCGGCCGGCACAAGAAGCAGTCGGGCGGGCATGGGCAGTTCGGCGATGTCGTCATCGACATCCAGCCGCTGGCGCGCGGCTCCGGCTTCCAGTTCGCCGAGAAAATCACGGGCGGCGTAGTGCCGAGGCAGTTCATCCCGTCGGTCGAGATCGGCGTGCAGGATTTCCTGCAGAAGGGCCCGCTCGGCGGTTTCCCGGTGGTGGACGTGGCGGTGACGCTCACCGACGGCTCCTACCACTCGGTGGACTCCTCCGACATGGCCTTCCGCCAGGCCGGCCGCATCGCCATGGCCGAGGGCCTGCCAAAGTGCAGCCCGGTGCTGCTCGAGCCGGTCATGGAGGTGGACATCACCGTGCCCACCGAGGCCACGGCCCGTATCAACGCCATCATCCCGCAGCGGCGCGGCCAGATCCTGGGCTTTGACGCCCGCGACGGCTGGCCAGGCTGGGACGTGGTGAAGGCGCAGCTGCCGGAGGCCGAGATCCAGGACCTGATCGTTGAGCTGCGCTCGGCAACGTCCGGTGTCGGTACTTATACGGCCAGGTTCCACCACCTGGCCGAGCTCACGGGCAAGCTTGCCGACAATGTGCTGGCCGCCCACAAGGCTGCGGCGGAGTGACGGCCTCACCCCGGCTCGCGGCTTCGGGTGAGTCGGGGCCATCGGCCGACCAGCGGCCTCCTCGCGCCGTCGGAATGCGAGGAGTGTTACGGTTTGGCGTGGGCGAGGGATGGCAGCGGAGAAAATTGTCGCATCTCTGAGCAAACCGGCATTAGCTGCCCGATCCAAGCCCCGCTGCGGCGCCGCATTCCTTGACACCCCTGGGGGGCGTCCGTAAGGTGCGCCCGCGTTCGATGGCCCCAGGGGGTTCCTCTCCCGCCGAGGACGTGCGTGTCATGTCTGATCCTTCCGACAAACACGGCCCGGCGTCCGGGGAACCGAGTTCGCAGGAGCGCGCTCAGTTCGAAGCCCGGATTTCCGAGCTGGGGGAGCGGCTCGGCAAGGTCCGGTCACACCGGAAGGCCGACATGGACGCCGACGCGGAAATGCGGGGGCGCGGCATGGCCTACGGCATGCGCATGGCGGCGGAGCTGGTCGCCGCCGTGATCGTGGGTGGGGTCATCGGCTGGAGTCTCGACTGGGTGCTGGGCAGCCGTCCATGGTTGTTCCTGCTCTTTTTTCTGTTGGGGTTCGCCGCTGGCGTCCTCAACGTGATGCGGGCCTACGAGCGGATGCAGAGGGAATTCGCCGCCAGGGGCGGCAAGATCGGGCAGAGTCTGCCCGACGACGAGCGAGGCTGATAGGGGACTGACGTGGCGGCACCGACAGGAGGACATGAGGCGGGCGGCATGCCCGATCCCATCCATCAGTTCGATCTGCACCGCATCCTGCCCCTCAACCTCGGCGGCTGGGACGTGTCGTTCACCAACTCCGCAGCCTTCATGCTGGCGACCGTGCTGCTGAGCACCGCCTTCTTGGTCTACGCCATGCGGTCGCGGGGGCTGGTCCCCGACAGGCTGCAGTCGGTGGCCGAAGTCGCTCACGACTTCGTCGCCGGCATGTGCCGCGAGAGCATGGGCAAGGAGGGCATGAAGTTCTTCCCCTTCGTGTTCGCTATCTTCATGTTCATTTTCGTCGGCAACATGCTGGGCATGATTCCTGGTGGCTTCACGGTCACCAGCCACATCATCGTCACTGCCGCATTGGCGGCGCTGGTGTTCGTGATGGTGCTGGTGGTGGGCTTCGCCAAGAACGGCCTGCACTTCCTCAAGCTGTTCGTGCCGCCCGGTGTGCCGTGGTACGTGCTGCCGCTCGTCAGTCTGATCGAGGTCATCTCCTTCCTGTCGCGCCCGGTCAGCCATTCGGTGCGTCTCTTCGCCAACATGCTGGCCGGCCATATCACGCTCAAGGTGTTCGGCGGGTTCGTCGTCATGCTGCTGGGGGCGGGCTCGTTCGCGGTGCTCGCGCCGCTCCCGCTGCTGATGGCGATCGCGATCACGGCGCTCGAGGTGCTGGTTGCGTTCCTGCAGGCCTACGTGTTCACCGTGCTCACTTGCATGTACCTCAACGACGCGCTCCATCCGGAAGGGCACTAGACCGGACCGGGGCGCACGGTCGCTTCCCCTAAACAAACGCCAGGAGAAAACAGACATGGATCCCGCCACCGCCAAGTTCATCGGCGCCGGCCTTGCCGCCATCGGAACCGGAGCTGCCGCCATCGGCGTCGGCAACCTGTTCGGACAGTTCCTCCAGGGCGCGCTGCGCAACCCCTCCGCAGCCGACGGCCAGTTCGGGCGCCTGATCTTCGGCTTTGCCGTGACCGAGGCATTGGGCATCTTCGCGCTGCTGATCGCCTTCCTGCTGCTCTTCACCTGATCGGAGATCGGAGCGAGCGTTACCCACGATCCGCCCACGACCATGGCTGACAAAGTCACCACAGGCACCGCCGTACCGGAAGGGATCGGGCCGAAGAAGGTCTTCCCGCCGCTCGACCACACCACGTTCGTGCCGCAGCTCGTCTGGCTGGCGCTGACGTTCGGCCTGCTCTATGTGCTGCTCAAGCGCTTCGCGCTGCCGCGGGTGGGCGAGGTGATCGAGGAGCGGCGCGAGCGCATCGACCGCGACCTCGCCAAGGCCGAGGCCCTCAAGGTCGAGACCGAGCAGGCGCTCGCCACCTACGAGCGGGCCATCGGCGAGGCCCGCGCGCGGGCCAATGCCCTCGCCAAGGAGGTGCAGGCCAGGCTGGCGGCCGAGGTGGATGCCGAGCGCGCCAAGCTCGACGCCCGGATCGCCGGGCAGGTGGCCGACGCCGAGGCGCGCATCGCCCAGGAGCGCTCCAGGGCGATGGCGGGCATCGGCGACATCGCCGGCCAGACCGCCGGCGCCATCGTCGCCAAGCTGATCGGCAAGGAAGCGAGCGCCGACGAGGTGAAGCGGGCGCTCATGCAGCGCGCTGCGGAGTAGCGGGGAAGCGTCGATGCTGGCAATGGCCGAGTTCTGGGTGGCCGTCGCGTTCGCCGCGTTCGTGCTCCTGATGCTGTACTACAAGGTGCCCGGGCTGATCGCCAAGGCGCTGGACGACCGGGCCGAGGGCATCCGCAGGGAGCTGGACGAGGCTCGCCGCCTGCGCGAGGAGGCGCAAGCGCTGCTGGCGGACTACCAGAAGAAGCACCGCAACGCCGGCCGGGAGGCGGAGGCCATCGTCGAGCAGGCCCGCCGCGAGGCCGAGGCCTTCGCGGCGGAGACCCGCAAGTCGCTGGCCGAGACGGTCGAGCGCCGCCGCAAGCAGGCCGAGGACAAGATCGCCCGCGCCGAGGCCCAGGCCGTGGACGACGTGCGCGCGGCCGCCGTCGACATGGCCATCGCCGCTGCCGAGAAGATCCTGCGCGAGAAGGCCGCAGGCGCCGGCGGCGCCGCTCTGATCGACGAGAGCATCCGCACCCTCAAGACGCGGTTGAATTAGACGTCGGCCCCTCTGGGTCTGACACCGTGGCTCCTACGGCTGTTTGTGCAATGGTGTCAGGCCCAGAGGGGCGATCCGCTGGAGCCTTGCCCGGCCGAGAGCAGCTTCGCCCCGGGAGCTGACAGAACGGCCACCGGAAAGAGCGACCCAAATTCAGCGCGGATTAGCCGCGCCCTTTGCATGGCAGCAACCTGGTTCGAGCAGCCTGTCGCCAAGATCGGCGATGGCGCCTGAAATAGGTCTGAACTCGAACGTGAGAACATGATGCCCTGCTGGCACGTGCACAGCCCTGAAGAGGATGTTCGCCCGCAGGATCGGCTTATCGATGCCGTCGACGTCAGCCGTCCACCAGGGGTGCCAAACGTCGTGGAGGACGACGAAGCCTGGCTGCGCTGCATCGATCTCGATCACCACCTTGGTGTTCTCGTAGTGGCGAATGGCGACGCTGGAGTTGCCGACCGGCTGGCCCATCGGCTTGACCATGTCTTCATTGGCGCCGCGTGCCTTCTCCAGAAGAACCGTCTGCATCGGATCGAATTGCGGCCAGTCGCCGGACATCATCAGGGCGTCGAAATCGGCCTCCTTCCAGTTATTGACGAAAAGCACGCGCGGCAGGGCGCGTGCATTTTCATAGATGTATGCATCGGCTGTCCGCGCGACCAGCTTGAGATCGCCGGGCCTGAGCCGGCGGTCGACCTCTTGGATCGGGGCGCCGACAACGATGAACCTCAGGCCCAATAGGTTTGCCATCGGCGACGAATAGGAGGGGAAGAGCGGCGAAAACGTCTTCTGATCCGGGCCCGCGATGTAGTCGCGAGCGCCGGTGGCATCAGAGACCTCACCGAGGCGGAACGGATTGTAGCCGAGGGTGCCTTCAAAGCCATGTATGAGGGCTGCATTCTGCCATTCGAAACCGAGACCGACCAACTCGACCCTGTCGCGCCACGGCGAGCCGCTTGAGCGACGCAAGTGCTCCTTCAAGAAGCGGATGGTATCGCTGCGACAATTGGGCTTGAGCACTTCGTAGTAGGAAGGTGGCTGTGCCGTCGATTCGTTGGGCCCGTTGTTGAGCGCCAGATCGCTCGCAAGCATCAGGGCGGGGGCGATGATGGCCAAAGCACGCGACCGCCCGAGCCATGCTGCCGGGATCGCCAGCAGGAGCGACGTGGCAGCGATCCAAGCGAGCGCCGACAGGAGCGGCTTCAACGCCTGTCCCGCCCTCCCCACGCTCCAGGCTGTGGCCAAGGCGACGAGCAAGATCGCAAGGGTCAGCCCTACCTCTAGCATTCTCTTGCGATAGGAGGCCGAGGGTAAGGCGGCGGTCAGCCACAGGTGCACGAGATAGCCGGCGACAACAGACAGCAGCGCTCCGACCAGAAAGACGGCGTCGACCGGGCGCCTGAAGAACGCGACACCAGGAAGAAAATTGAAGAGGATAACGAACGCGGGCGTATGGGTGCCCAGGGCATAAAGCAGCAGAACCGCGATCCCGACACCAAAGAAACGGATTTCGCGGGACCAAAGGACGCCGCGCATCAAACCGGACGTCGCGACAAGCAGAATTGGAAGGGTGCCAACGTACATCTGGCTCATGTTCTGAGTGAGCGTGAGATCGTTCTTGTCCCACCATTCGCTGTAGGG
>DATMZP010000533.1:0-2258 GCA_035573595.1 Hyphomicrobiaceae bacterium | reverse complement strand
GTGGATCTGCGGCTCCTCCATCTGGATCACCGGGCAGCCGGCGTCGGCCAGGTCGTTGAGCTCGGCGTTGAGCGCCTCGCTCAGCGCCATGGTGCGCTCCACCGGGTCCTTGTAGTAGGTGTCGGCCACCGAGGCGGCGAGCAGCTCAGGCAGGATGGTGCCGAACTTGACCGGCCGCCTGGTCATGCGCTGCGCCACCTTCCACATGGCGGTGTACTGCAGGTTGCCGCGCCCCACCGGCCCCACGATCTTGGGCAGCACGCGCGCCTCCAGGAAATCGTGCAGGATGTGGCCGCGCGGATAGGCGACGGCGCCCACGTCGTAGATGGTCGGCTGCGCCTCCTTGTCGAAGCCCGACATGTGGGCCGGCGCATAGCTCTGCCAGCTCATGCCGGCGATCTCCTCGTCGTAGTGGGCGTCGCCGTCGGTGCAGATGTCGATGCCCGCCGTCTCCTGGGCGCGCAGGAAGGAGGACACCGCGTCCTCGTACTGCTCGCGGTAGCGGGCGTGCACCATGGCCTCCAGGAAGCTGCGCGAGCCCAGCACCGCGCTGTACCAGGACGGGCGCGGCAGCGAGCCGATGATGGACGTCGGCAGGATGACGTTGGCGGACCCCTTGAACATGCTGCTCTCCCCTGGCGCGCGGGCGGCGCGCGATTTCATCTTCTCATGCCGAGCGCAAACGGGGTCAGACCCCTCGCGCCCAGCTTCGTGTTTCAATCGACCGCTGGTGGCGAGGGGTCTGACCCCGACGCTGCAGGTCACGACTATCATTCCGGCAAACGATTGCCAACAATGCCGCCGCTGGCTAGGCTGCCTTGCAAATGCCGAAAAACCGGGGAGGAAACGATGTGGTTGCGAAAGGGCTCTTGGCGCCGCGTGCGAGCCGTTCTGGCGTTGGGTGCGGCCGTGCTCGCAGGCTTGCCGATGGCGGCCGACACGGCTGCCGCCGCCGATGCGATCCGGATCGGGCTCAGCCTCAGCCTCACCGGCCCCACGTCGCCGGCCGGTAAGCAGGTGCTGGCGGGCCTGGAGATCTGGCGTGACGACGTGAATGCCAAGGGCGGGCTGCTGGGGCGGCCGGTGAGCCTCGTCTACTACGACGATCAGGGCAGCCCGGCGAACGCGCCCGGCATCTACGCCAAGCTGATGGGGGTCGATAAAGTCGATCTGCTGATCGGGCCATACAGCACCAACGTGATCGCGGCCTCGCTGCCGGGGATCATCCAGGCCAAGCGCACGACCATCGGCATCTTCGGGCTCGGGGCCAACAAGGAGTTCAAGTACCCGCGCTACTTCTCGATGAACTCGCAGGGGCCGTCACCCGCCAACTACTCCAAGTGCGTGTTCGATCTCGCCATGGAGCAGACGCCGAAGCCGACCCGCGTCGCCCTGATCGGCGCTGACGTGGAGTATTCGCGCAACGCACTCGACGGCGCGCGCGAGAACGCCAAGAGGCTCGGGCTGGAGATCGTGTTCGAGCGCACCTATCCGCTCTCGACCACGGAGTTCACCTCCATCGTCCGCGCCCTGCAAGCGGCCAACCCGGACGTGGTGTTCGGGGCGACGCTGCCGGTCGACACGGTTGGCATCGTGCGGGCGGCGAGCGAGATCAAGTTCAGGCCGAAGATGATCGGCGGGGCGATGCTGGGGCTGCTCGTGACGGGCATCAAGCAGCAGCTGGGGCCGCTGATCAACGGCTACATCAGCAACGAGTTCTATATCCCGGCGCCCAGCCTGCAGTTCGCAGGCACCAAGGAGATGATGGGCGAGTACCAGAAGCGCGCGGCCGGCCTCGGCATCGATCCGCTCGGTTTCACCTATCCGCCCTACGCCTACGCGGCGGGACAGATCCTGGCGCGCGCCGTATCGGAGACGAAGTCGTTCGGCGACGAGGTGCTGGCCGACTTCATCCGCAAGACGACCTTCGACACGGTGATCGGCCCGATCGCGTTCGGCGAGAACGGCGAGTGGACGACGCCGCGCATCATCTGCCTCCAGTTCCAGGGCGTCACGGGCGGCGACCTCGCCCAGTTCCAGGACTGGAAGCGGCAGGTGGTGGTGTATCCGCCCGAGTACAAGGCCGGCAGCCTGGTCTACCCGTTCGACCAATAGGTGTCTGACCCTCCGGGTCAGACACCGTAGCGCAAACGGTGTTGGAAGCATCCAGCACAACAATGGCTTGGGAGCCATGGTGTCAGACCCAGAGGGTCTGACACCCGCTGCATGGAGAGGCGAGTGACGAGAGCCCGGCGCCC
>DATMZP010000532.1:0-3269 GCA_035573595.1 Hyphomicrobiaceae bacterium | reverse complement strand
GCTGCGCTGGGAGCACCCGAGGCTCGGCACGCTCAACCCGGCGCATTTCGTGCCGGTGGCGGAGGAATCCGACCTGATCGCCAAGCTCGGCTCCTACCTGCTGACAAGGGCGGCGGCGAGCGCACAGCGCTGGCAGCGCGAGCTCCTGCGCCCCGATCAGCCGGTATTCGTCAGCATCGCCATCGCCAGCCGCCGGCTGTTCCAGCCGGAGCTCATCAACGAGGTGCGCCACGTGCTCGGCCGCGCGGTCATGCCGAAGGGCTCGTTGCGCCTTGAGATCGCCGAAACCCTGGTGATGGAGAACCCGGAGCGGGCACGCGGGGTGCTGGAGCAGCTCGGCGCGGCCGGCGCCGGCCTGGCCCTCGACGAGTTCGGCACCGGCTACTCCTCGCTCTCCTATCTCAATCAATTGCCCTTCGACACCGTCAAGGTGGATCGCGCCTTCGTGCAGGCGCGCGGGCAGAACGCCGGCGGCGGCGCGATGTTGCGGTCCATCGTGGCGCTCGCCAAGGAGCTGGGGCGCAAGGTCGGCGCCGAGGGCGTGGAGGCCGAGGACGACATCGCCTTCCTGCGCTCGATCGGCTGCGAGTATGCCCAGGGCGTCTACTACGGCGAGCTGATGGCCGACCGGGATGTCAGCCAGCTGCTCAAGGTGGTGCGCCGGGCCGAGCGGCGCCAGCGCAAGACCGCGCGCCTGTTCCGCCAGGGCAGCAAGCCCCGCCTCGAGCCCGCCGAGGCGCCTGTCGCGGCCCTCCCCGCGCCCGCCTCCGCGCCGGCGGCACTGCGCCCCGCGCCGGTACCGCAGCCTCCCCACCCCAACGGAGCGCGGAGCCCACCGGCAACCCCGCCACCGGCGAGGACGCCTCCCGGCCCCGCTCCCCTGCCGCCTCCTGGCGCTCCCGGCGGAGCGACGCTGCAGCAGCCGCTACCTCCACGCGCCGGGCCTGGTGGGCGGCCGACGCTGCTCGGACCTCCGCCGCCGCTCAGCCCGCCGCCGCTGCCCGGCGGCGCGCGCGTCGCACCGCGACCGGCCCCCTCGCCCGCGGCAGCGCCGCCGACTGCCCCGCCGCGCCCGACCGCCGCGCCTCCCGGCCCGCCTGCTGCCGCCGCGCCCGCGGCAGCGAGGCCGCGCGCCGGCGGGGCTCCCCGTCAGGCGACGCCACCTCCGGCTGCCCCACCTCCTCCCATCCCTCCACCGCCCGCTGCGGCGGCCCGCGCGCCCACCGGCATCGTCACACCGCCGCCGGTGACGCCGCCCGCCACGACGGCCCACCGCCAGCCCGCGGCGCCGCCTACGCAGCGTCCGGGAGCCACGCCGGTCCCCCCCGCGCCGCCGCCGGGCGCCGCGCGTCCGCCTGTCAGTCCCGTGCCTCCCCCGCCGCCCCGCCGCCCCGCGCGACCAGCGCCCGACCTCTCCAAGCTCCCGGCAGCCATCCGCGAGAGCTTGGCCAAGCTGGCCGGCGACGCGGCGCCCGAGGACAACGCCACGCCCGCCGCACCGACAGCAACGCCGGCGTCGAACACGCCGGGGGATCGTTGAGCGCAGGGGATCGTTCGGGATCGTTGAGAACATGGCAGGCCCGGACGGCCTGATACCGACCTACGCGTGCCCGGCCTCGGCCACCAGGTGCGACGGGTCGATGCCGATCTTGGCCAGCGCCCGCTCGTACTTGCGGTCGAGGTCGCGATCGAACAGCAGCTCCGGGTCGCACGGGCAGTTCAGCCAGCCGTTGGCCGCGATCTCGTCCTCCAGCTGCCCCTCCCGCCAGCCGGCGTAGCCCAGCGCCAGCATGGCCCGGCTGGGTCCGGTGCCGCTGGCGATCGCCTTGAGGATGTCCACCGTTGCGGTGAGCGACACCTCGGCGTCGATCGGCAGGGTCGAATCGGCCGCGAAATAGTCCGCGCTGTGCAGCACGAAGCCGCGCCCCGTATCCACGGGCCCGCCGACATGCACATCCACCTCGATCTGGCTGCGCAGGCGGCCCTTGGGGCCCGCGTCGCCGGCGATGCTGAGCTGCCCCAGCAGCTCGGCGAAGCTGATGTGCGGCGCGCGCTGGTTGACGATGAGCCCCATGGCCCCTTCCGCCGAGTGGGCGCACATGTAGATGACCGAGCGCGCGAAACGCTTGTCGCTCATGCCGGGCATGGCGATCAGAAGCTGCCCGTCGAGGTAGCCGCTCTTGCGGCTCTTGCCTGGCGCCGTCATGCCTCCGAGACTACCGCCGCCGGCCAGGACCTGGAAGGGGTGGATGCCAGAAATCGTGACGCGGTCATCGCGCAGTGTTGAGTTGGCCGCTGCGGGGGAGGCCGTATGCTCCCGGCAGCCCGCGAGGAGAAACCTCAGGATAAGCCCGGAGACTTCATGAGCATGCTCCGCCTGGCTCTCGCCGTTGCCGCCGGCCTTGGCCTTGCCTCCGCCGTGCCCGCCGGCGCCGAGCCCGCAAAGGCCGCACCTGCGGGAGATGCAGATGCAGCCTCACCCTGGACCGAGCTGCACGCGTCGCGGGCACGGCTGGTGGCGAGCCGGGCCGCCGCGCCCGGCGGCGCCCGCCTCGCCGGCATCGAGATCGCCATGGCGGATGGGTGGAAGACGTACTGGCGCATGCCGGGCGACGCCGGCGTTCCCCCCACGTTCGACTGGTCCGGCTCCACCAATGCCGCGCAAATCAAGGTGCTCTACCCGGCGCCGACGCGCATCGCCGAGGCCGGCGGCGAGGTCGTCGGCTACAAGGGCACCATCCTCTTCCCGGTCGAGGTGACGCCGCAGGACGCGGCCAAGCCGGTTGCCCTCAAGCTGTCCATGGAGCTCGGCATCTGCCGCGAGATCTGCGTGCCCGTCACCAGCACGTTCGAGCTGACCCTGCCGCCCTCCGGCAAGGCTGCCCAGCCCGACGCCATCGCCGCAGGCCTCGACCGGGTGCCGCGTCCGCAGGCAAAGCGCCGCCCGACGGACCCGGACCTGCGCAAGGCGGCGGTCAGCGACAGCGAGGCGGGCGCCCGGCTCACCGTCGAGGCGGCCTTCGGCAGCGCCAGGAGCGGCGATGTCTTTGTCGAGGCCCCCGAAGGCCTCTACGTGCCGATGCTGCGCAGGCAAGCGCAGGGCGCCGACGGCGTGGCGCGTTTCGAGGTCGGCCTGTCGGCGGATTTGGCGCGCGATCTCAAGGGCAAGACGCTCACCTTCACGCTGGTGGGCGAGACGGGCGCCTCGGAAGCCCAGTGGAAAGTACCCTAGCCGGACCGCTTCCCATCTGTCGGCCCGCTTGGCTTGC
>DATMZP010000531.1:0-3605 GCA_035573595.1 Hyphomicrobiaceae bacterium | reverse complement strand
CGGCTTCCTGGGCGGGCTGTTCCGGAAGTAGACCCACACCTGTCATCCCGGACGGAGCGATGCGAGCCGCAGGCGAGCAGCGCTCCGATCCGGGACCTTGTGAGGGTTGCTGCGATTCGCTCGCAAGGTCCCGGACAGCCTCGCCTTCGGCTCGGCTTCCGGGATGACGGGTTGTGACACCTACACCCGCGCCAGGCGCCAGCGCACCCTGGCGGCGCCGTAGCAGACGGTGCGCAGCACCACCTGCTGGGCCTGCACCGGCCCCAGCACCTCCGCGAAATGCGTGCCGGCCTCGACGGTGAGCGCGGCGCCCGCCGCCGACAGCAGCCAGCGCTCGCCGTTGCGCAGGATCAGCTCCGCCGTGCCTTCGACCGCGCCGTAGCGGGCGCCAGCGTGCGGGGGCAGGTGAAAATGCACCGCCACCGGCACGTCGTGGGCCAGCCGCAGCTCGCCCTTGGCGCCCTCCAGGGTGTCCTCGCCGTCGAGGCAGCCGCCGTCGGCCGAGAGGAGCAGCGCACGGGCGTGGATCAGCCCGAAGCGGCCTGCGTAGCCGTCGTGCGTGGCCCGCAGCATGACGCCGCTGGCGGTCTCCTCCACCTCGCATGCGACGTGCTCCGGCAGCATGACGGGGGTCGCCCCGATCCGGCGCCTGAGGAGTTCGTTGCGCACCAGCCTGGCTGAGGACTGGCCGGCCACAACCAGCGTGTTGTGGCTGGCGGTGGCGCGCGCGGCGGCGGCAGCGCGCTCGTGCGCCATGGCCGGCGTGCCGCCGTTGACAAGGAGAAGCTCGGGCCCGGTGCTCAGCTCGAAGGAAAGGCAGCCGGCGCCAGCCTCCCCGGCGAGTTCGAGGGAAGGTGCCGCCCCTGCATCGACGACCACGATCGTGGCGCCGCGCTCCATGCGGACGTAGCCCGACCGGGACACTGTGGGGGGCCCGCCGAGGCCGCCGCCCCTGTCGTAGGCGAGAACCATGGCCAGCGCATCGCGCTCCGTGGCGCCCATGCCGTTGAAGCGCGCGAGCTGGCCGTCGCCGAGCCGCAGCCGGCGCAGCATGCCCATCGTGCGGTCGATGGCGCCGCCGAGGCGCCTGTCGGGGGTGAGGTCGCGGGCGCCGAAGCATTGCCGCAGGGGCAGGAGGTCGAGGAGCAGCGCAACGAGCGTGCCTGGGTTGCGACTGGCGTGGCCGCCATCGTCCAGGACCTGCCGCTCCAGCTCTGCGATCAGGTGCTTCTCGGCCGCATCGAGCCGGCGCTCCTGGCCGCCGACGCACAGGCAGGCCTGCACCCAGCCGATCAGTGCGAGCAGCTTCGGATAGCCGTCGGGTGCGTCGCGCCAGGAGGCCGAGAGATGGCCTGCGTGCACCTCCAGGCTGCGCAGGAAGGTGGTGTGCGGGCGGCGCCCGACCCCGTCGAGCAGCAGCGCGGCATGCGACAGCCACGAGACGACGCGGCGGCCGGCCACATCGGGCGCCCACGCCTCGGCGACGTGGCGGCGCTGGCGCTGGGCGGCGTGCCACTGCTCGACGATGCGGCGCGCCAGGGTCTCGTTCTCCAACGTGCGCACGCCGGCGAAGTGGCGCAGCCAGCCGAAGCCGTGCAGCTCGCGCGCCCAGGCAGCGCTCGGCGGGCGCACGGCGAACGGCGAGGCGCTGCCCAGCGTGGCCGTGAGGCCGGCCAGCCCCATGCTGCCGGATGCCACCTCGTCGGCGAAGCTCGGGTCCACGGGGCGCAGATCGGGCGGGGCCAGCAGCAGCTCGTAGGCAATGGGCGCCCGGTGGCGCCAGCGCACCAGACGCGACCGGCGCAGGCGAGCGAGCGCGCCACGGCGCACGCCGTCGGCCGTCAGCAGCGCCAGCCCGATCCTCTGGCGTGCCTCGCGCAGAGGGCCGGCGGCGCGCGACAGGGACAGCCGGGACAGCGGCGACCGTTTCCAGGTGCGGGGCGGCGGCGTTACGACATCCATCCGTGCCGCTTAGCCGGCGCATATTGCCATGCCAAGGCGCGCCGCCCGCAAGGCTGTGGGCAACGTGTGGATGCGTATCGGGGTGTCGGGCGGGCGCAGGCGGCATCAGGCCTCTCGGCGGAGCCTTGCGATATGGAAGCCGTCGAGGCCGCCAAGCTCGCCGGTCTCGAGGTGGAACGGCAGCGTCCGCACATCGCCATCGACGATCCAGGCCGGGTCGGCGCCGATCTCGCCCGCGGCGATTGGCAGCCGCCGCAGCGACGGCGCGCTCTGAAGCAGGGCCTCGATCTGCGCCTGCCCCTCCTCGGGCTCCAGCGAGCAGGTGCTGTAGACCAAGGTGCCGCCCGGCCGCACCAGCGCCGCGGCGTTGCGCAGCAGCCGACCCTGCACGTCTGCCATGCGGCGGAGATCGGCGGCGCTCTTGAGGCGCAGAATGTCCGGGTGTCGGCCGATGGTGCCCGTGCCGGTGCAGGGCGCATCGAGGACGACGGCGTCGAAGGTGCGCCCCGGCGCCCAGCTGACCGCGTCGGCAGCCACCACCTCCGCCGTCAGCCGGAGGCGCGCGAGGTTCTGCCGCAGTCGCTCCAGCCGCTCGGCCGAATCGTCCACCGCCGTCACCAGCGCGCCGGCTGCAGCGAGGCCGGCGGTCTTGCCGCCGGGCGCAGCGCACAGGTCGGCAACCGTGCGGCCGGCAACGTCGCCTGCCGCACGCGCCACCAGGGCCGCCGCGGCGCCCTGCACCCACCACGCGCCGTCGGCATAGCCCGGCAGGTCCTCCACCCGGCCATGCGCGGCGAGGCGGACGGAGCCCGTGGGCAGCAGGGTGCCGCCGAGGCGCTGCGCCCAGGCGGCGGCATCCTCGCCCGGCTTGAGCGAAAGGTCGAGCGGCGGCTCTTTCAGGCTGGCCTCGGCAATGCGCCGGGCGGTGTCGGCGCCGTAGGCCGCCTCCCAGCGCTGCCACAGCCAGGCGGGGATGTTGAGCCGCAGGGCATCCTGGCCCGACAGCAGGCCCTCGCCCTCGCGCGCGACGCGGCGCAGCACGGCGTTGGCGAGCCCGGCGAAGCCGGCGCCGCCCGGCTCGCGCCGGGCCGCCTCGACGGCCAGATCGACGGCGGCGTGCGGCGACGTCCTGAGGCAGAGGATCTGGGCGGCGCCGGTCAGCAGGATCGCCCGGACACGCCGTGCCGACCTGGGCAGCGGCTTGTCGAGGAAGGCCCGCAGCACGTGCTCCAGTTCGCCCTGCCGCCGCAGCACCGTGGCGGCCAGCAGCCTCGCGAACGCGCGGTCGCGCGCTTCCAGGGCGGCCGCCTCGGGGCGCGCCCCGGCCTCCGCCAGCACCTGGTCCAGCTGGCGCCGGTCGAGCAGCACGCCGGCGACGAGATCGTGCGCCAGGCCGCGCGCCGCGAGCCCTGCGGGGGCGGGTCGAGGGCGTGGCCTATGCGGTCGTTGTCGCTGCACGTCCGTTGATCCGGGACGGGGTCTGGCCCGGCCTCCTGCGAGCACCTACGAGCAGCTGCCACCGCCCAGCACGCAGAATGTCGAGCAATGCGGGTGGCACAGCTTGACGGCGCCGGCGGCGAACATGCCGCCGTCGGCCCGGCCCGCCTCGGCCAGCGTGGCGCCCATGTCGAACAGCGGGTCGT
>DATMZP010000530.1:0-2675 GCA_035573595.1 Hyphomicrobiaceae bacterium | reverse complement strand
TCGCATCGCCACCATCGCCGAGGCAATGGTGGAGTTGGCTCAACCGTGAGGCTGCCATGGCCGACGTGGAGTTCGACGAGGCGGTTCCTCTCGAAGCGGGCGTCAAGGTCGCCATTGTCGGGGCCGGCGCCGCTGGACTCGTCGCCGCCCTGGCAGCCGCGGAGGCCGGGGGCGAGCCGCTGGTGATCGAGCGCGATCCGGTGCCTTGCGGCTCGACCGCGCTGTCGGCTGGACTCATCCCTGCGGCGGGGACGCGCTGGCAGCGCGAGCATGGCATTGACGACAGTGCTGCACAGTTTGCCGCTGACGTCGCACGCAAGGCGGAGGGGCTGACGGACTCGGCTCTTGTCGCGCGCGTGACCCAGGCGTCGGGTCCTGCCATCGAGTGGCTGGCACAGACCCACGCTCTGCCGTTCTCATTGGTCGATGACTTCGACTATCCGGGGCATTCCGCGCGGCGCATGCACGGGCTGCCGAGCCGGTCGGGCGCCGAGCTGATCGACCGGCTGCGCGCGGCCGTCGAGGCGCGCGGCATCCCGATCCTCACGAGCGCACACGTCACCACGCTCATCGCGGCGCCGGACGGGCGCGTGCGGGGGCTTGTCGCGCAACGTCCCGACGGGACAGAGGAGCGCGTCGGCTGCAACGCGCTTGTGCTCGCCTGCAACGGCTACGGCGGCAACAAGGACCTGGTTGCACGGCACATCCCGGAGCTCGCAGATGCGCTCTACTTCGGCCATCCCGGCAATCAGGGGGATGCGGCGCTCTGGGGCACGGCGCTTGGTGCGGCTCTGGAGGACATGTCCGGCCACCAGGGGCATGGTTCCGTGGCGTACCCGCACGGGATTCTCATCACCTGGGCCACGATGATGGAAGGCGGCTTCCAGGTGAATGCCGAAGGCTGTCGCTTCTCCGACGAGACGCACGGCTACTCCGAGCAGGCCGCGGTTGTATTGGCGCAGCCGGAGGGCATTGTCTTCAGCATCTTCGACGCGCGGATCGCCAGGGTGGCGCGCCAGTTCGAGGATTTCCGCAATGCCGAGGCGCAGGGCGCCGTGCTTGCGGTTGACACGGTGGAGGCGCTGGCGGCGCTCATCGAGGTCCCGGGTGCCGCGCTCGGCCAGACCTTCGCCCACGTCGAGCGCTGCCGCCGCGAGCGCACGAGGGACGGCTTCGGTCGCGACTGGAGCGCCACCGCCGCACTCGAGCCGGCCTATCATGCGGTCAAGGTGACGGGTGCGCTGTTCCACACCCAGGGCGGCCTGGCAGTCGATGCGACCGCGCGGGTGCTCCGCCCCGGCGGCACGCGCCTGCCGAACCTGTTCGCCGCGGGCGGTGCTGCGCGCGGCGTGTCTGGTCCGAAAGCGTCCGGCTATCTCTCCGGCAACGGCCTCTTGACCGCGATCACCCTCGGCCAAGCGGCAGGACGCGCCGCGGCCGGGCTCGCTTCCGGCCGTGGGTGACACGAGCCTTGAAGACGTCGATTGCACGAAGATGTAAGGTGGGACGAGGATGCGTGTTGACTTGTTCCAGGACAATGCCAAGAGTGCCGATTCTGCATGACTCAGATGCTTAACATTCGCACCGTTCTGGCCGGCCTGATCGCCTTGGCCGTCGCCGTCGCACCTGTTGCGGCGACGCTGCTCGCGAGCGCCGGGGCGCGGGCTGCAACCGCGGCCGTCACTGCCAAGCACGATTGCCATGGTCAGGCCCAGCATCACGAGACGGGCCTGGAGTACCATAGCGACAAAGCCGGCTGCCCGGACTGCGATGGCGGCCAACACCATACCAAGACGTGCTTCGGGGACGGCGTAAAGTGCTGCAAGCTCATTGGTATGGTTGCCGTGCTGCCTGTCGCCGCAGCGCCCGCCGAGAGCGTTGTTGTAGCGGCTGGTCCGCTGAGTCTGACCGGCTGGCAGGTGCGACCCCCGCCGCCTCCACCCCGAGCCTGATCCCTCGACGTTGACTGCGGCCGCCAGAAGCGGGCCGCGGGTTGAAGTTGGCGCGCGGCATCCGCCGGCGTGCCCCCAATCTCGTTCGAGAAGGATCACATCCAATGACTGTCAAATTCCGTTCGCTTGCGACCGCCGCAGGCATTGCGGCCGCGCTTGCCGCCACGTCCGCGTTCGCAGGCAAGAACGACTACGTCTTCGAGCCCGTCTCCGTGGACGTAAAGAACGGCAGCGGCAGCCAGCTCGCGGTGAAGCTGATTCACAAGCCCAGCGGCAAGCCGGTCGAGGGCGCCGTCATCTTCCGGACCCGCCTCGACATGTCGCCCGATGCCATGGGCGAGATGACCGCCAAGCTCGCCGCTGACCCGGCAAAGGAGCCCGGCATCTACCGCTTCAAGGCCGACCTGACCATGGCTGGACGCTGGGCGCTCAAGCTGATGGCCAAGGTGCCGGGCGAGAGCGAGACCATCGAAGGCACCGTCGTCTTCAAGGCCAAGTAGGCCCCAGCCATGCCCAAGATCGTGCTCTGGGGGATCGCCATTGTGGCGATCCTCTCAGGCGTTGCAGGCGGCTACCGGCTCGGTTCCGGGCAGTGGCCGATCTGGCACACCATCGCCCTCGTCACTCCGGGTGAGAAGCCCGCAGCGACGGAAGAGGCGCCGGCGGACCGCCCCGTCCTCTACTGGAAGCACCCGGATGGGACCGCCGACTTCTCGCCGACGC
>DATMZP010000529.1:0-2655 GCA_035573595.1 Hyphomicrobiaceae bacterium | reverse complement strand
TCGAGCCGCATGTGCGGCGCCTCGCGCTGGACCACCTTCCGCCGCATCACGCTGATGCTGATGCTGCCGGTGATCGCCAGCTCGTTCCTCCTGAGCTTCATTCGCGGCATCGAGTCGTTCGAGTCGCCGCTGTTCTTCGGCACGCCGGCCGGCATCACCGTTTTCACGACCGAGCTCTACAATGCCATCAATCACCGGGCGAACCCCGACTACCAGTATGCGACGGCGCTCAGCTTCGCCGTGCTCGGGCTGATGCTTCTGCTGGTGGTCTGGCAGTGGCGGCTGCTGCACGGCCGCTCGTTCCATACGGTGACGGGCAAGGGCTACGCACCCAACGTCACGCGGCTGGGGGCTTGGCGCTGGGTGACCTTTGCGTTCTGCATCTTCTTCTTCGCGATCGCCGTGGTGCTGCCGGTGGGCCAGCTGCTGCTCGGCTCGTTCTTCCGGTTCTTCGGCTTCTACACGTGGGACATGCTGACCTTGGAGAACTACACCAAGGTGTTCCAGAACGGCGAGCTGCAGCGCGCGGTGTGGAACACGCTGAAGCTCGGGCTCCTCGGCTCCACGGCCACAATGGTGCTCGGCGGCATCGTCGCCTATGTGACGGCCCGCACCACGTGGCGCGGGCGGCGGCTCATCGACGCGCTGGCCTGGCTGCCGTGGATGATGCCGGGCATGGTGCTGGGCGTCGGCTTCCTGTGGGCGTTCGCGCTGCTGCCGGGCTTCGTGCCGATCTACGGCACCATCTGGGCACTGATGCTGGCCTACATCGCGCTCGGCACCCCGGTGGCGGTGCGGGTGATGTCGGGTGCCTACCAGCAGCTCTCCTACGACCTGGAGGAGTGCTCGCGCGTGCACGGCGCCAGCTGGTGGCAGACCCTGTGGCGCATCATGGTGGCACTCGCCTGGCCGTCGTTCGCGGTCGGGTGGATCCTCACCTTCTTCGGCATCATGCGCGAGCTGAGCGCCTCGATCCTTCTGTTCTCGGCGGGGTCGGAGGTGCTGTCGGTGGTGATGCTCAAGATGTGGATGAACGGCGAGGCCGAGCAGGTGAGCGTCATCGGCCTCATGATGATGCTGCTCGTCATCTTTTTCCGCTGGGTGCAGCTGCGCGTGATCGGGAGCCGCGTGAGCACATTGTGAGTAGGGATTAGGTTTCAGGGATTAGGTTTTAGGGAGCTGACCCAATCCCTAATCCCTAATCCCTGAAACCTGGATTGGAGAGCCATGTCGGGAGTGCTGATCGAAGGCGTCAGCCGCCATTTCGGCAGCGTCGTCGCGGTCGACAACATCGATCTGTCGGTTGAGCCCGGCGAGTTCGTGACGCTGCTCGGGCCCTCCGGCTGCGGCAAGACCACGACGCTGCGCATGGTGGCGGGGCTGGAGCAGAACACCGCCGGCCGGATCAGCATCGGTGAGCGCGTCGTCAGCGATGCGGCGGCCGCCTTCTTCGTTCCGCCGGATCGACGCCAGCTCGGCATGGTGTTCCAGTCCTACGCCATCTGGCCGCACATGACGGTGTTCGATAACGTGGCCTATCCCTTGCAAATCCGCCGCCGCCCCAAAGAAGAGATCCGCAAGCGCGTGCTGCAGACGCTGAGGCTGGTGGAGATGGAGCCCTACGCAGAGCGCCCGGCGCCGGCGCTGTCGGGCGGCCAGCAGCAGCGGGTGGCGATCGCCCGCGCCCTCGTGTTCGAGCCGGAGGTGCTGCTGCTGGACGAGCCGCTGAGCAACCTGGACACACGGCTGCGCACCCAGATGGGCGACGAGTTCCGCAGCCTGCAGAAGCGGCTCGGCATCACCAGCCTCTACGTCACCCACGACCAGGAGGAGGCGATGGCGCTGTCCGACCGGGTGGTGGTGATGCAGGCGGGGCGCATCCTGCAGACCGGTGCGCCCGAGGAGATCTACCAGCGTCCGCGGTCGCTGGCCGTGGCGGCGTTCTTCGGCTCGCCCAACCTGCTGGCCGGCCATGTGGCGGGGTGCCGGCCAGACGGCAACGGCGGCTTCGTGCTACGGGTGCGCGGGGCGGGCTGGGACGGCGAGTGCCGCGCCGGCGAGGCGTTCGCCGAGGGCGAGCCGGTGACCGTGCTGGTGCGGCCGGAGAACGTGTGGCTGGGCGATGCGGCGCGCGCCGCGGGCGGGGCGGACGGCGATGGCATCGCGTGGACGGGCCGGGTGAAGCAGCTCACCTTCCGCGGCGCGCGGGTCTCGCTCGCGGTCGAGACGCCGGCGCAGATGCTCAACGTGGAATCGCGGGCGCTGCTGCCGGTACGAGAGGGCGACGCCCTCAGCCTCTGCGTGCCGACGCACGGCGCCTGGGCAATCCGTCCCGACGCGCGGGGCGCTTGAGCCTCGGCGGCGACATCGGACGCAGCGTCGGCACCGGGGCGTCCGCGCCGGGCTCGCCGCCGGCCACCCTGGCCTGCATCCTCTCGATCAGGCCCAGGAAGACGCGGATCTCCTCGGGCTTGAGGTCTGCCACCAGGTTGGTCTGGCGCTCGAGGGCGGTAGGGACGATCTCGTCGTGCAGCGCGCGGCCCTTGGCGGTGAAAGCGACATTGTTGCGCCGGTTGTCGGCGCCGTCCTCCCTGATACTTACGATCCCCATCCGCTGCAGGGCTGCGAGGCTGCGGCTGACGGCGCCCTTGTCGA
>DATMZP010000528.1:0-5957 GCA_035573595.1 Hyphomicrobiaceae bacterium | reverse complement strand
GTTCTCCAGATACTCCAGGCACGTGCCGCGCACGCCGCACCCCGTTGCGATCAGCCGGGCCGTCTCCTCGATGTCGAGCTGCACGTAGCGGCTGGATTGGCGGTTGATGACGAATGTCACCGCCTCCTCGATGCCGCCCTGGGGCGTCTCCACAGCCACGAACGTCGGCACGTAGCTGCCGGCCAGCATCTCGCGCTGCCAGAGGATCTGGGTCTCGCGGTCCACGTGCTCGGCTGGGATGCGCAGGGCGAGGCCGTTGCAGGCCCCGCCGCAGTCGAGCGCCGCCATCAGCGCCGGCCTGGCGGGCGAGCCGCGCCCCATCTGGCTCTTGAGGCAGAAGCTGCGGTGGAAGCCCAAGAGCGTTGCCGTCCTGATCTCGACGATGTGGATACCCGGGTCCCACATCAGCGAGCCGTAGGCGAACACCCACAGGTCCTTGCCCTTGCGCGCCAGCACGCCGGCGCGCGTCGCCTCGCGCTCGGCGTCGCTCAGGCGCCAGCTCTCGGGATAGCCGTTCTCGCGCGCCGCCCGGTCGAGGTCGGCCAGCCAGTCGCGCGAGCGGCGAAAGAAGGACCTCTCGGGTGCGAGCACCTTCCCGGCAAGCGCCGGCACGTGGAGGAAGGCTTCAGGCGGCAGGAGCATAGGTTTGCGAAATCGCGCTGTCTGCTGGGCCGACGTTGCGTGGGGAGAAAGGCTGGTGGAATGGCACACGACGATTACTATGGAAGCGACGCGACTTGGCAAGGCCTCGATGCGCGTGGGAGCGCGATTTCGCAGCTCGGCGTGGCGGTTGCGACAAGCCTCGCCGGCGATCTGCCGCCCGGATGGTCAAAGGATGCACGGCTCATGAGCGACAGCCCCCAAGACACACCCCAGGGCGCGGCCCCGGGTACAGTCAAGACGCCCGTACCCCCGCGCCCCGCCTCCACGGTGGCGATCCTGCGCGACGGCGCGACGGGCATCGAGGTGTTCATGGTGGTGCGCCATCACGAGATCGATTTCGCCTCCGGGGCCATCGTCTTCCCCGGCGGCAAGGTGGATGCCGCGGACGGGAGCGACGACTGGGCGGACCTGGCCGCCGAGGCCCCCACGACGCCCGACCGCGCCTTCTTCGTCGCAGCAGGCCGCGAGACCTTCGAGGAGGCGGGCCTGGTGCTGGCGCGCCGCCGCGGCAGCCTGGAGCTCGTCGATGCCATCACGGCCGACCGGCTGGTCGAGGCCCATCGCGCGCGCCTTCTCCAGGGCGAGACGAGCTTCGCCGACATCCTGCGCAGCGAGCGCCTGACGCTGGCACTCGACCTGATGGTGCCGTTCGCCCACTGGATCACGCCGGAGCCGATGCCCAAGCGTTTCGACACCCACTTCTTCCTGGTGACCGCGCCCGTGAGCCAGCTCGGCGCCCACGACGGTGCCGAGTCCGTGGAAGGCCTCTGGATTGCCCCGCAGCAGGCTCTCGCCGAGGCCGAGGCAGGCCGGCGCACCCTGGTGTTCGCCACCCGCATGAACCTCGCCAAGCTGGCGCGCTATCGAACCGTGGCGGAGGCAGTGGCTGCAACCCGCGCCAAGCCGGTGGTGACCGTCGTGCCGCGGGTCAAGCGCACGCCCGAGGGCCGCTGGCTCCAGATCCCCGCCGAGGCCGACTACGGCGTCACCGAGGTGTTCGTCGGAGACGGCTCCACCTTCGGCGTGACCGCGATGCGGACTTGAGAGGCGCACGCGGGCAACGTGTTCCTGAACAGGAACATTTCGACTAATTTTGGCATCCCAGACGGTACAAAGTTCCCGCACGGGAACAATCCAACCTAGTTCGGCGCGCGCTCTCTCCTATGCGGGCCCTACATTCGCGACATGCGCTTCGTCCATAGCTGGCTTTTCCGGTAGTCTTCATGTAGCCTGTAGGATACGCTACTTATGATCGAGATCCGAGAGACGGATGAGTTCTCGGCATGGCTCAGTGCCTTGAGGGACAAGCGCGCCGGCGCCAAAATCCTCGTCCGCATCGAACGGCTCGCAAAGGGCAATCCTGGGGATGTTGCGGCGGTTGGCGGTGGTGTCAGTGAGCTGCGGATCAATTACGGTCCAGGCTACCGCGTCTACTATGTCCAGCGCGGCACCCGATACGTCTTGCTGCTGGCAGGCGGAGACAAGGGCACGCAAGACCGGGACATCGCGCTGGCGAAGCGTCTGGTCGACGAATACGAGGAGTAGCCGATGCCATCAGAGGCCAAGCGGAAGTCGAAACCGTTCGACGCTGCAAAGTACCTCGACAGCGACGAGGCAGTCGCTGAGTACATCTCGGAGGCGCTGCTGACCGGCGATATCGATACCATTACGCGCGCTATCGGCGTGGCAGCCAAGGCGCGGGGCATGAGCGACATTGCCCGAGAGACGGGCTTGTCTCGTGAGAGCCTGTACAAGGCCCTCAGCGGTGAGGGGCATCCGCAGTTTGAGACCATAGCCCGGGTGCTCCAGGCGCTCGGGCTGCGGCTCCGCGCTGAGCCGGCAAACGAGGGTCCGAACGAGCGCGCCGCGTAAGTCTCACACCGTCGTCGTCTTGATGTCGACGAACTTGATCTCGGGGTTGCGCTCTGCGGTCCATTGCAGGTTGAAGGCCGAGGAGGCGAGGTACACCTTGGCCTCGTCGAGGTCGCTGGCGATGGACGAGCGGCTCTTCTCCACGAAGCGGGCGAGTGCCGCCGGATCGTCGCACTGGATCCAGCGCACCGTGTCGCACGGCGCCGGATCGAAGCCGGTCTGCAGGCCGTACTCATTGAGCAGGCGGTCGGCCAGCACGTCGAGCTGCAGCGCGCCGATCACGCCGACGATGGGCGGCGTGCCGTCGAGCGGGCTGAACACCTGCACTACGCCCTCCTCGGCCATTTCGCGCAGCGCCTCGCGCAGCTTCTTGGCGCGGATCGCATCCTCCAGCCTGATGCGGCGCATGATCTCCGGAGCGAAGCTCGGGATGCCGAGAAAGGTGATGTCCTCACCCTCCGTTACCGCATCGCCGATGCGCAGCGTGCCGCGGTTGGGGAGGCCGACCACGTCGCCGGCGTAGGCCTCGTCCGCCAGCGAGCGGTCCTGGGCGAAGAAGAATTGCGGGGCGGCCAGCGCCATGGTTTTGCCGGTGCGCGGCACCTTCACCCGCATGCCGCGCGTGAGCTTGCCCGAGCACACGCGCATGAAGGCGATGCGGTCGCGGTGGTTGGGGTCCATGTTCGCCTGGATCTTGAACACCACCCCCGTCATGGCCTTCTCGTCGGCCTCCACTGTGCGCGTCGCGGCCTTCTGGCTGCGCGGCGGCGGCGCATGGGCGATCAGCGCCTCCAGGATGTCGCGCACGCCGAAGTTCTTGAGCGCGCTGCCGAAGAACACCGGCGTCAGCGTGCCCTCGCGGAACTTGGGCAGGTCGAACTTGCCGCAGGCCGTCTCCACCAGCTCGATCTCGTCGCGCCAGGCGGCAGCTGCATCCGAGTCCAGCAGCTCGGCGATGGCCGCATCGTCCGGCCCCGACACCGGCGTGCCCTCGGGTTCCCGCTCCAGCTGGCGAATGCGCGGCTGCCCCTCTGCATGAGCCAGGTCGTAGGTGCCCTTGAAGTCGCGCCCCCGGCCCACCGGCCACACCATGGGCGCGGTCTCGATTGCCAGTGTCTTCTCGATCTCGTCCAGCAGCTCCAGCGGGTGCTGGCTCTCCCGGTCCATCTTGTTGATGAAGGTGACAATGGGAATGTCGCGCAGGCGGCAGATCTCGAACAGCTTGAGCGTGCGCGCCTCGATGCCGCGGGCGGCGTCGATCACCATGATGGCGGAATCCACCGCTGTAAGGGTACGGTAGGTATGGTCGGAGAAGTCCTCGTGTCCCGGCGTGTCGAGCAGGTTGAACACCGCCCCGCCGTATTCGAAGGTCATCACCGAGGTGACGACCGAGATGCCGCGCGCCCGCTCGATGGCCATCCAGTCCGACCGCGTATTGCGCCCGTCGCGCTTGGCCTTGACCTGGCCGGCGAGCTGGATGGCGCCGCCGAACAGCAGCAGCTTCTCGGTGAGCGTGGTCTTGCCGGCGTCCGGGTGGGAGATGATGGCGAACGTGCGCCGTCGCGCGATCTCGTGAGCAAGCGGGCTCGGCGCGGGCTTGGCCGCCTTCTCGGGCGCGGAATCCTCTTGGGCCGGCCGTGCGGCCGTCAGCGTGACCGGTGTGCTCTCGTCCATCAGCTCGCTCGATCGATGTGGAGGGCGCCTCTATAGCATCGTTCGCCTTCCGTGGCGCAACCGCCGGAATGTGGGAGCGCCCCGGCCCGATTTCACCCGCTGCGCGTATCCGCAGAGCTGCGATGGCCCGGCTGGGACTCTGGCTGGGACTCCGGCGGCGCGCACGGAGCATGGCATGCGCCGTTCCCCTCGCAGGGAGAACCCAGCAAGGTGCGACGGGTGCGCGAGTGCCTACTCCGCAACCATTTTAGCGGGGCGGTTGCCCGCCCCAACGCGTTGCCTTTCAGCACTCGCGCAACCGGCGTTTTCTGGCAACCGCGCGAGCAAGCCGCCTGCCCTGGGAAGACCCCCGTGTCGGGTGTCTGGGCTGGCAGGATCGGGAGCCTTGAGCCCCGCTTCACGGTCGGCGCCATTGCTGGCAGCCCGGCGGTAGCCGACGCGCGGCCCCCCTGGATCTTGAGCCATCTCGCCTTCCAGGGCGCCGGCCGTCTGCACGTGAACGTCGGATGGCGCCATCCACGTCCCGTCGCAGCAAACGACGCGCATATTGTATCAGGCAGCTTCGCCCCACCGGGGATTGCTCCGGCGGTACAAATTCTCCGCCGCCTGCCGACATCGTTGACACGGCGTAAACGCGCATGAATCGTAGAATCGTAGGGTGCAATAGCGCGCCAGCGCGTATTGCACCTATGCGGCCCTTCGCCAGCACGCACGCCTCGTGTCGAGTGGCGGGCCTTCGCTTGGAGCTGGCGCGTGTTCATCAGACCTAAAGACACAACGGCGCGCAACCCGTGACGGAGAGGATCGCATGCGCACGAAGGCCACGGCGCTCTATCCGTTCGTACCCTCTGGGCCGGATTTCCGGCTGGCGCTCGCCTTCCTTGCCGAGCTCGGCTTCGCCAAGCAGTGGGAGCACGGCGGATTGGCCGGGCTGCGTTGGGGCGGGGCCTATTTCCTTCCCCAGGATATCGATATCCCGGAGTGGCAGAAGAACCAGATGATCACCTTCGAGGTGGACGATCTCGACGCCTATTGGACTGAGATCGACCCCAAGGACCTGGCTGGCAGGTTCCCCGGCGTCAAGCTGCGGCCGCCCACCGACTTCCCCTGGGGCCGCGAGGTTCACATCATCGACCCCGGCGGCGTGTGCTGGCACGTAAGGCAGGCGAGCCGTCCCGGCTGAGGCCCCGCGTACTGCGCCGCGCAAACCGGGAGGGGCTAGCCCGAGGCCTTCTTCTTCGCGCGCCCCTTGCCTGCCATCTTTTTCAGCCGCTGGCGGGCGCCCAGCGTGTTGCCCTGGATGCGCGTGACCTTGGCCCGCGGGATGACGCGGCGCTTTTTCTTCTTCTGCTTCTCGACGTTGCGCTCTGAACGGACGGCCATATCGAACTCCTGTCGGGGTCAGACCCCCTCGCAAAAAACCTGTGCGGAACGTCTCAACGGTGGAAGCGAGGGTCTGACCCCGGCACGCACCGTTGCGCCGGTGTAGGCGGCAAGTGCGCCCTCGATCAAGCCAAAAACGCCATGTCGTCAGCCATGCTGGCCCGGCTCCAGCAGGCGAACACGCAGGGGCGTCGGTAGGCTACTGAAAGTAGTTCACCAGCCACTGTATTCCGAGCTTTCCCGGCGCCAGCAGCACGGCGGCCCACAGGAACGCAGAGCTCCAGTTGGCGATCTGGAACCGCAGCCACGGCATTTCGGTGATGCCGGCGACGATCGGCACGCTGGCGCGCAGCGGTCCGAGGAAG
>DATMZP010000527.1:0-2716 GCA_035573595.1 Hyphomicrobiaceae bacterium | reverse complement strand
TTATAGCGCGAGAAACGACATAACCGCTCCGGCTTGTGGGGCGGCATGGCAAAGCCTGCCGAGGCGTTGCGCCGCTGCACGTACGACGACCTAAGATATTGCTTCATCAAGGATTTTCACGCCCGCGTGACGGCCTCTTAGAGCGCGAGCGAAGCGTGCCATATGGCATCCGTGGGCCTCCCCAGGCTCGCCAAGGCGCATCCGTTCCCCGATGCGCCGACCGATGCAAAGAGGAGAGATGATCATGAGAACCACCTTGGCCGCTGTTCTGGTGCTGTCGGTGCTGGCCGGTGTCGCCGGCGCCGCGTCGGCCGCTGACGAGGACCAGTTCGCGCGCGACTTCTGGAAGAGGCAGGAGCACAACCTGCCCTGACGACCGGCCGTGAAATGCGCTTCGGACGGGACCAGCGCACCCTCGCGGGGTGCGCTGGTTCTCTTGGGGCTTTGGCAGGCCGCGCCTCACCAGCCCGCAGCGAAGGCAGCCAGCGCCAGCGCGCTGCAGGCCGCCAGCGTCGTCAGGATGCCCCGGTGCAGCACGAACAGCAGCAGGGCGGCGACGGCGCCGAGCACCGCCGCCTTGATGCTCAGGCTGGCCGGGTCGGGCACGAGCAGCGACAGCGGTCCCATTTCGGCCTGATGCACTTTGGCGAACAGCACGTGCAGGCCGAACCAGACGGTGAGGTTGAGGATGACGCCCACGACGGCTGCCGTCACCGCGGCCAGGGCCGCCTTGAGCCGGGACTCCGCATTGAGGCGCTCGATGTAGGGTGCGCCCGCGAAGATCCACAGGAAGCAGGGGGCGAAGGTGGCCCACAGCGCCACCGCGGCGCCCAAGGTGCCCATCAGCCACGGGTTGCCGCCGCCGTGGCGCAAGGCCGCCAGGAAGCCGACGAACTCGGTCACCAGAATGAGCGGCCCCGGCGTCGTCTCGGCGAGCCCCAGCCCGTCCAGCATCTCCGGCGCGGCGAGCCACTGGTAGTGCTGCACCACGTCCTGGGCCATGTAGGCGAGCACGGCGTACGCGCCGCCGAAGGTCACCACGGCGAGCTTCGAGAAGAACCAGCCGAGCTCGGCCAGCACGTGGCCGCGGCCGAACAGGGCGGCGACGGCGACGAGCGGCAGCACCCAGATCGCCAGCCAGACGGCCACCGTCCGGCAGGTCGCGGTCAGCGAGACGGCCGGGGCGGGCACGCCCGTGGGCGGCGCCTGGCCGAGGCCCCTGTAGAACCCGAACAGCGCGGCGGCGAGGACCAGGAGAGGAAACGGCACCTTGAAGAAAAAGATCCCTGCGAACGCTGCGGCCGCGATCAGCCAATCCAGGCCCCCCTTCAGGGCGCGCCCGGCAACCCGCAGCAGGGCCTCCACGACGATGGCGAGCACGGCCGCCTGGATGCCGGCGAACAGCGCCTGCGCCATCGCCAGTTTGCCAAGGCCCGCATACAGCACCGACAGGGCCAGGATCACCGCCGCGCCCGGCAGCACGAACAGGAGCCCTGCGGCGAGCCCGCCCCTCGCCCCGTGCAACCGCCAGCCGACGTAGGTGGCTAGCTGCGTGGCTTCCGGCCCCGGCAGCAGCATGCAGAAGTTGAGGGCGGAGAGAAAGCGCGGCTCGTCGATCCAGCGCTTCTCGTCCACCAGCACCCGATGCATGAGCGCGATCTGCCCGGCCGGCCCGCCGAAGCTCAGAACGCCGATCCTGGCCCAGACGCCCAGCGCCTCCGCGAAGTTGGGCGGCGCAGCAGGGCCGAGGGCGGCGGGCGCCGATCCCGCGGCGGTGTCGGTCATCGTGCTTCGTCCTTCAGCTCGGCGCCTTGGCCGCAGGCCAGTTGTGGGTCTCCTCGGCGGCGTCGCGGCACCAGCGGTAGACGGCATCGTAGAGGCCCAGCGCGGCGTCGAGCTGGGCGAGGTCGTTGCGATACATGCGCGAGTAGCCCAGCGAGGCGGCGAGCAGTCCGGCCGCCTGGGGCGCCAGGTCGAGCCGCGCGGTGTCGGCACCGCGCACGATGGTGGCGAGGTGCAGGAGCGAGCCGGAGGTGAGACCGAACTCCTCGACCATAGTGTCGAAGGTGCAGGTCGGGCCGCGGTGGCTCCAGAACACGTCGTCGACGTCGAAGGGCGTGGCGCCGAACCGCTCGGCGACCGGCAGCACCTCGGAGGGCGAGACAAACAAGAACACGGCGTCGAGATCGACGAAGCGCCGGATCAGCCACGGGCAGGCGATGCGGTCCACCTTGGGGCGGGCGCGTGTCACCCAGACAATGCGACCCTTCTCGTCGCGCGGAGGCAGCTTGTCGGTGTTGAGGAGCAGCTGGCCGGCGGCGCGCCAGGCCTCGAAGCCGCCTTCGAGCGTCTGGGCGTCGATGCCGGCGAGGCGCAGCCAGGCGGCCGCGCCCTGGCTGAGCTTGAGGCCCTTCTGGCAGACCAGGACGGCGGGCTTGCCGCTGTACTCCTCCTGCCACGCAGGGATTGCAGCATGATCGCGCCGGCGCGCGCCGGGCAGGAGGCGCGGGTCGGCGGCATAGTCCTCCTCGGTGCGCACATCGATGAGGTGCGGCGCGGCTGGCAGGCCGACGAGGCGGGAGAGCTGGGCGACGGTGATCTCGGTGGTTGACGGCATGGCGTCCTCCTCGGAGCGAGGGTTAGGACGCGATTTTGGGCTGCCGCCTCACGGGGTAATCGCGGGTAACCCCTTGGGCCGCAGACTCCATCCGAAGCG
>DATMZP010000526.1:0-2429 GCA_035573595.1 Hyphomicrobiaceae bacterium | reverse complement strand
CACCATCATGGGCCACGTCGACCACGGCAAGACCTCGCTGCTCGATGCCATCCGCCAGACCAACGTGGCGGAGGGCGAGGCCGGCGGCATCACCCAGCATATCGGCGCCTACCAGGTGACGGCGCCGAGCGGCCAGGAGATTACCTTCATCGATACGCCGGGCCACGAGGCGTTCACCGCCATGCGCGCCCGCGGCGCCAAGGCGACGGACATCGTTGTGCTGGTGGTCGCCGCCGACGACGGCGTGATGCCGCAGACGGTGGAGGCCATCAACCACGCCAAGGCAGCCGACGTGCCCCTCATCGTCGCCATCAACAAGATGGACAAGCCGGGCGCCGACCCGCAGCGGGTGCGCACCGACCTGCTCCAGCACGAGGTGATCGTGGAGAGCATGTCGGGCGAGACGCTGGAGGTGCAGGTCTCCGCGATCAAGAGGACCGGCATCGAGAAGCTGCTCGAGACCATCCTGCTCCAGTCAGAGCTGCTCGACCTCAAGGCCAATCCGAACCGGTCGGCCGAGGGCGTCATCATCGAGGCCAAGCTGGAGCGCGGGCGCGGCCCGGTGGGCACCGTGCTGGTGCAGCGCGGCTCGCTCCACATCGGCGACATCATCGTCGCCGGCACAGCCTGGGGCCGCGTGCGGGCTCTGATCGACGATCGCGGCGAGCCGGTCGACTCGGCCGGACCGTCGGTGCCCGTCGAGATCCTGGGCTTCGACTCGGCGCCCGAGGCCGGCGACCCGTTCGCGGTGGTGGAGAACGAGGCGCGCGCCCGCGAGCTGACGGATTACCGCCTGCGCAAGCGGCGCCAGACGCTGGGCTCGGCCGGCACCTCCCGCACACTCGAGCAGATGATGCAGCAGCTCAAGGAGAGCGGCCGCAAGGAGTTCCCGCTCGTCATCAAGGGCGACGTGCAGGGCTCGGTCGAGGCCATCGTCGGGGCGCTGCGCAAGCTCGGCACCGACGAGGTGGAGGCGCGCATCGTACACTCGGGCGTCGGCGGCATCACCGAGTCCGACATCGTGCTCGGCGGCGCCTCCAAGGCCGTCGTGCTGGGCTTCAACGTGCGCGCCAACGTGCAGGCCAAGTCCGCGGCCGACCAGGCCGGCGTCGAGGTCCGCTACTACAACATCATCTACGACCTCGTGGATGACGTGAAAGCGGCGATGTCGGGCCTGCTGTCCCCGACCATCCGCGAGATCTTCCTCGGCAACGCCCGCATCATGGAGGTGTTCAACATCTCCAAGATCGGCAAGGTGGCCGGCTGCCGCGTCAGCGAGGGCAGGGTGGAGCGCGGGGCCAAGGTGCGGCTCATCCGCGACAACGTGGTGATCCACGAGGGCACGCTGTCCACGCTCAAGCGCTTCAAGGACGAGGTGAAGGAGGTGCCGGCCGGCCAGGAGTGCGGCATGGCCTTCGCCAACTACCAGGACATCCGCGAGGGCGACGTGATCGAGTGCTTCAACGTCGAGACCATCAAGCGGACGCTTTAGGGTCAGACCGTGCGGGTCTGGCCCTATGCGCGGACCTCACGTAGGTCGGCTCCCGGAATAATGCAGACGCAGTGCCATGGGGTCAGACCCGCAGGGTCTGACCCCGCATATCTCCCCGCAGGGTCCGACACTCCCATGGCCAACCGGCAGAGCCACCGCAAGACCGGCCCCTCGCAACGCCAGCTGCGCGTGGGCGAGCTCGTCCGCCACGCCCTCGCCGAGATGCTCTCGCGCGGCGACGTGCACGACGACGTGCTCGCCTCCCATGTCGTGACCGTCTCCGAGGTGCGCATGGCGCCCGACCTGCGGCTCGCCACCATCTACATTATGCCGCTGGGAGGAAAAGACCTGGCGCCAGTGCTCGAGGCCCTTGAGCGCAACCGCAAGTACATCCGCGGCGAGGTTGCCCACGCCGTCAATCTCAAGTTCGCGCCCGAGATCCGCTTCCTCCCAGACGAGACATTCGACGAGGCGCGGCGAATCGACGAGATACTCCGCTCCCCCAAGGTCGCTCAGGACCTCAAGAAGCCCTGAGGCCTGCCAGGTCCGCCCCGGGCAGCGCCCGACGCAACCGACAAAAGCGAAAAGCAAAGCCCCAAAGAACGCTCATGACACGCCGCAGGAAGGGCAAGCCCGTGCACGGCTGGCTGGTGCTGGACAAGCCCGCCGGCATGACCTCCACACAGGCCGTGGGCGCCGTGCGACGCGCCTTCGGCGCGCAGAAGGCCGGGCACGCCGGCACCCTCGACCCGCTGGCCACCGGCATCCTGCCCATCGCGCTGGGGGAGGCCACCAAGACCGTGCCCTACGCCGTGGACGGGCGGAAGGAGTATCGCTTCACCGTGCGCTGGGGTGTCGAGACCGACACCGACGACGCGGAAGGCCGCCCGGTAGCGGGCAGCGACGCGCGGCCTGAGTGCGCCGACATCGAGGCGCT
>DATMZP010000525.1:0-2128 GCA_035573595.1 Hyphomicrobiaceae bacterium | reverse complement strand
CCACAACATCTTCGCCCATCCGCTGTGGCTCTACACGCCCGACCTCGCCGCGCGGGCCTATCGCGTCTTGGCGGAGCGGCAGGCAGACCGCATCGTCGTGACCCACGACTGGCGCCTGTCGGACCTGCGCCAGCGGTTCCTCGAGCTCAAGCTCGAGCGCTACTGGCGCCCGCTGCTGCACCGGCTCAAGGAGATGCCGGCGCTGCCGGACGACTGGGAGGCCATGCTGCGCTCGGCCCTGTTCTGCTGTCCGACATTGGTCATGAGTCAGCTCCCTGGCCCGGAGCGGGCGCCATCGGTGAGCCTCCTCGGCTTCTCCGTAGCCGTGATGTGCGGCTCGCCGCCGGAGGCGGGCGCCGACGCTGTGTCCCGGCTGTTCGCAGAGCTGCGCCGCACGTTGTCGTGAAATCGTCAAGGTGGGCGGGTTTTTGGGGTCAGGCCCGAACGGTCTGACCCCGAACCCCACCGAATGCCTTGCGCGAGCGACTGGCGCCGGTAAGGTGGCGGTGGGGCTACCAGGAGGACGTGACACGTGAGCTGGCAACCCGGTCAAGACCCCATTCCTGGCGATTCCCTCTCCTGCAGCGCCATCGAGCACGTGATCGTGCCTCGCGCCCGCGACCTCGGCGCCTTCGAGGTGCGCCGCGCGCTGCCTGCGGCCCAGAAGCAGATGGTCGGCCCCTTCATCTTCTTCGACCAGATGGGTCCCGCGGAGTTCCTCATCGGCCACGGCGTCGACGTGCGCCCGCATCCCCACATCGGGCTCGCCACCGTCACCTACCTCTTCGAGGGCGAAGTCTGGCACCGCGACAGCCTCGGCACCTCGGCGCCGATCCGCCCAGGCGAGGTCAACCTGATGCACGCCGGCCGCGGCATCGTGCATTCCGAGCGCGAGACGAGCGCCGCCAATCTCGTCACCGACGGCCAGGGCTTGGCCCACGCCGTCGGCGAGACGGCGGACAGCGTGAAGAGGCGGCTGTTCGGCATCCAGTGCTGGGCCGCGCTGCCTGAGAGCCATGAGGAGCAGGCGCCTGCCTTTGCCCACCACGGCCGCGAAGAGCTTCCCGTCATCGCCGGCGAGGGCAAGGACGTGCGGGTGGTGATGGGCAGCGCCTACGGCGCCACCTCGCCGGTCCCTTTCCCGCATGCCGGCCTGTTCGCCGAGGCGGTGCTGATGCCGGGCGCCATCCTGCCGCTCGACCCGGACTACGATGAGCGCGCGGTCTACGTGGCCGCCGGCGAGATAGACATCGCCGGCGACACGTTCGGCCAGGGTCGGTTGCTCGTGTTCCGGCCGGGCGACCGCATTGCCATCAAGGCGGCCTCGCCGTCGCGCCTTGTGCTGATCGGCGGCGCCCCGATGGACGGACCGCGCCACATCTGGTGGAACTTCGTGTCGTCCTCCAAGGAGCGCATCCGGCAAGCGAAGGAAGATTGGCGCAGCGGCCGTTTTGCTTTGGTGCCCGGCGACGAGAAGGAGATCATTCCGCTGCCGGGCTGAGGCTGCATCGGGGCCAGACCCTCGTCGCATTT
This sequence comes from Hyphomicrobiaceae bacterium, assembly GCA_035573595.1. Classification (GTDB taxonomy): domain Bacteria; phylum Pseudomonadota; class Alphaproteobacteria; order Rhizobiales; family Hyphomicrobiaceae; genus AWTP1-13. Next base: position 595 of record DATMZP010000525.1, on the reverse strand, counting down.
CATGCGTCCCACATGACCGGCAAGGCGAGGGGTCTGACCCGCCGGTCGAAGCGAGGGGGGCCAACCCCCGTCGCGGCTGCCGAACGTTGCGGGCCGATTGGCCTGGGGGGAGGGATGGACGCTGCAGGGCTTCTCCTCGGCGCGGTGGCGTTGGCGCCGAAGGCGATGTCCTGGCTCGGCCGCGAGCAGGCGATCGCGCTCGCCGTGGCCGTTGCCGCCCTTCTGGTGCTCGCCGGTGTCCTTCTCTATCGGCAGCGGCGGCAGCGGCCGCCACGCGGCGGGCCAGCCGGCGACGACGGCATCCGCCGGCTCAAGGAGCGCCTGCGCCGGCGCCTGGCGGAGCCCGCGGAGCTCTCCGCCGACGCTGCTGCCCCCGGCCCGATGCTCGGCGCCGGCGAGGTCTTCGAGGCCGACCTGGAGGCAGCCGCAAAGGGTGTGCTCCCCGAGGCCGGCTGGCGGCGCGGCGCCGCCAGGCATCTCCTGCGCAAGCGCATCAACGGCCACTCGGTCAGCCAAGCGCCCAACGCCACCGCCAACGGCTCCGATGTCGCGCAGTGGCGCCAGCTCGGCGCCCTGGCGCTGCTGGATGATATCC
>DATMZP010000524.1:0-3322 GCA_035573595.1 Hyphomicrobiaceae bacterium | reverse complement strand
GGAGCCGCAGCAGCCGCCGACGATGTTGAGCAGGCCGTCCTTGGCCCAGGGCCCCAGCTGGCAGGCCATGTCGTGCGGGCCCTCGTCGTACTCGCCCATGGCGTTGGGGAGACCGGCGTTGGGATAGGCGATGGTGAGCGTCTCGGCCACGGCGGCGATCTCGGCCAGATACGGTCGCATCAGCTCGGCGCCGAGCGCGCAGTTGAGCCCCACCGCGAACGGCTTCAGGTGGCGGATGGAGAAATAGAAAGCCTCGGGCGTCTGGCCTGAGAGCGTGCGGCCGGAGCGGTCCGTGATCGTCCCCGAGATGATGATGGGCAGCTCCACGCCCGCCTCGTCGAACGCCTGCAGGGCGGCATAGCCCGCTGCCTTGGCGTTGAGCGTGTCGAACACCGTCTCGATCAGCAGGAGATCGGCGCCGCCGTCGATCAGCCCTCGCGCCTGCTCCTGGTAGGCCTCCACCAGCTCGTCGAAGGTGACGCCGCGGTAGCCCGGATTGTTCACGTCGGGCGAGATCGATGCCGTCCGGTTGGTCGGACCCAGGGCCCCGGCGACGCCGCGCGGCCGGTCGGGGGTCTGCTTGGTAGCCGCGTCGGCAGCCTCACGCGCCAAGCGCGCTCCGGTTTGGTTGATCTCGTAGGCCAGCCCCTCCATGCCGTAGTCGGCGAGCGAGATGCGCTGGGCATTGAACGTGTTGGTGGAGATGATGTCGGTGCCGGCCTCCAGGTAGCCCCTGTGGATGTCGGCAATGGCCTCCGGCTGGGTCAGCACCAGCAGGTCGTTGTTGCCCTTCACCGGCTTGGCGTGCGCGGCGAAGCGCGCGCCGCGATAGCCCGCCTCGTCCAGCTTGAGGCGCTGGATCATGGTGCCCATGGCGCCGTCGAAGATCAGGATGCGCTCGGCGGCTGCGGCCTTGAGGGCGGCAATGCGTTGCTCGCGGGTCATGCGTTGACGGCTTCCTTATGCGCGACCGGCCCAGGCCCGCTCTCGGGCCTCAGCCCCAGCAGATGGCAGATGGCGTAGACGAGGTCGGCGCGATTGAGGGTGTAGAAGTGGAACTGGCGGATGCCTTCGTCGACCAGGTCCATCACCTGCTCGGCGGCTACGGCGGCCGCCACCAGGTGCGTCGTCGCCTGGTCCTGGTCGAGCCCGTCGAAGCGGCGCGCGAGCCACGCCGGCATGCTGGCGCCGCAGCGCGCGGCGAACCCCGCCACCCGCTTGAAATCGTGGATCGGCACGATGCCCGGCACGATCGGTGCCCAGATGCCGCGCGCCCGGGCCGCCTCGAGGAAGCGCAGGTAGTGGGCGTTGTCGAAGAAGAACTGGGTGATGACACGGGTCGCGCCCGCATCCACCTTGGCCTTCAGATTGTCGAGGTCGGCCTCGAGCGTCGGGCTGTCGGGATGCTTCTCGGGATAGCCCGCCACCGAGATCTCGAAATTGCCGATCCGCTTGAGGCCGGCCACCAGCTCCGCCGCATTGGCGTAGCCGCCCGGATGCGGCTCATATTTGGCGCCCACCCCCGCCGGCGGATCGCCGCGCAGGGCCACCACATGACGTACGCCGGCCGTCCGGTATCCGCGCGCCACGCTGTCCACCTCGTCGCGGGTGGCGGCGACGCAGGTGAGGTGCGCCGCCGGCACCAGCTCGGTGCCGCGTGCCATCCGCGCCACCGTGGCATGCGTGCGCTCGCGCGTTGAGCCTCCGGCCCCGTAGGTGACCGAGACGAACCGTGGCCGCAGTGGCTCCAGCCGCCCGACCGCGTCCCACAGCGTCTCCTCCATCTTCGCCGTGGCGGGCGGGAAGAATTCGAAGGAGACGTTGATGTCGCCGTCGCCGAGCAGCCGGCTGCGGCGCTCATGGAGCTTCTCCATCACGCGGTACTCTCCAGCTTGCGTTGGTCCCCCGCGATTGCCCCGACCGCCCGCGGTCGGCGAGCGACCCACAGCGATACGGTGAGCTTTCCGTTCCGGCTGGCGGCGCTGGGCGCCAGCTCCCGCGTCTCCACCACCTCGGCGCCGCTCTCGGCGCACCACTGGGCGATCAGCGGGCCGGTGAAGCCCAGACGCTCGTGCGCGTAGTCGTCGCGCAGGAACTCCAACTCGTGCGGGGCGAAATCGACGACCAGCAGCCGCCCGCCCGGCGCCAGCACTCGCACCGCCTCGCGCACGGCGCGCTGCGGATCGCTCAAGAAGTGCAGGACCTGGTGCATCACCACCGCGTCGGCGCTTCGGTCGGCGAGCGGCAGATCGTAGAGGTTGCCCTGCCGGACCTGTGCATGCGCCAAGCCGCTGCTCTCAAGCTTGGCCCGCGCGTAAGCCAGCATGGCCGGGTTGAGATCGAGCCCCAGCCCGCGGCGGCAGCGGGCGGCGAACAGCTCCAGCATGCGGCCCGTGCCGGTGCCCAGATCGACCAGCAGGTCGAACGGCCCCGGCCCCAGCGCCTCCGAGACGGCCGCCTCGACCTCGGCCTCGGCCACGTGCAGCGCCCTGATCCTGTCCCACTCCGCGGCATGGGCGCGGAAATAGGACTGGGCCGCCGCCTGCCGCTCCTCCTGAACGCTTTGGGCGCGGTTCCGGTCCCGCACGGTGACGGGATCGGTCAAATCGATGAACTTCAGGATCAGGCCCGCCACATCCCGGCCAGGGCCCTGCTCCGCCAGGCGGAAATAGACCCAGCTGCCCTCGGGAGACCGCTCCACCAAGCCGGCCTCGGCCAGCAGCTTCAGATGCCGGCTGATACGTGGCTGGCTTTGATTGAGGATCCGGGTGAGGTCTTTGACATTGAGCTCCCCCCGCGCCAGCAGGGCCAGCAGGCGCAGGCGCGTGGGCTCGGCGACGGCCTTCAGCACGCCGACCGCGGCATGCACGCCCAGCAACGCACCCTCTGCTGACGCATTCTCGCTCATTGCCGCACCATATAAAGATATCTTTATGTGTCAAGGAAAAGTTGGAAACCTCCCACAATCGTGATGGATGCGTCCCACGATGATCCCAGGAACCGCAGGCGGGCATGCCGTTCGGCTCACGCCCTCGCTGCGGGGATGGCTTGCGCAACCAGGAACCATGACCGGAGCGCCTCGTTGAACGCCGAGGCAGATTGCCCGACTCCGCCATCTGCGGGCCCCCTCTGCCGTCCCCGAAGGAAAGACGGAGCGTGCCAATGGTGAAGTTGCAGACGCAGCGCGTTGTCTACGTCCTTGCCATCCTGATCGCGCTGCCCCTCACTGCATCCGCTCAGCAACCGCCGACGGAGCCCGGACCGAGGCCCGCACCGGGAGCCGCACCCCCGGAGAAGGTCGCTCCTCCAAGGTCGGGATCAG
>DATMZP010000523.1:0-2009 GCA_035573595.1 Hyphomicrobiaceae bacterium | reverse complement strand
TCCATGAAGATGTAGGAGCCGCACTGCAGCTCGTTGTAGACGCCGCTCGCCGCCTCGTTCTCGTAGGTGCCGGTGCCGGCCCCCGTGACGAGGCCCGCCTCCAGGCCCACCGCGGCGAGCGCGCGCCGCGTCGCCTCCACCTTCTCCACCGCCCGGGCGATGAGGGCACGCCGCTCTCCGGCCTCGCGCACGTGCTGCGCCGAGCCGTGGTAGGCCTGCAGACCGGCAAAGCGCAGCTGGGGCGAGCGCGCCACGAGCTCCGCTATGCGGGCCGCCGGCTCGCCCGGAGCCGCGCCACAGCGCCGGCCGCCGACATCGATCTCCACCAGCACGTCGAGGGTCGCGCCGGCGCGGGCCGCCGCGGCTTCCAGCTCCGCCACGCTGGCGGGATCGTCGACGCAGATTGCGACCGTGGCGCGGCGCGCGAGAGCGGCGATGCGGTCGAGCTTGGCGGCGCCGGCCACCTCGTTGGAGATCAGCACGTCGCCGATGCCGCCCTCCACCATTACCTCGGCCTCGGAGACCTTCTGGCAGCACACGCCAACGGCCCCCAGCCCGACCTGCTTTGCGGCGATGACTGGGGATTTATGGGTCTTGGCATGCGCCCGCAGCCGCACGCCGGCCTTGGCCGCGAAGTCCGCCATGCGCCGCAGGTTGCGCTCGAAGGCGTCGAGGTCGATGAGCAGCGCCGGCGTATCCACCTGCGCGAGCGGCATTCCGGAGGAGGCGGGTTGCGGTATGGGCATGGGTGAGATGGTGAGTGGTGAGGTGGTGAGTTTGGGTTCGTGCGCGTGACGGGGGTGGAGGATGAACGTTGGGTGACGGTGCCTTGCTGAGAGCGCGCCGCCCGGGCGACGCGCTACCTTCAGGGTCCCAAAGAGGCGGCGCGCGCTATGTCGATGATATCTTGCCGTCGAGAGATGGCCCTCAGACCTGGAGGCTGGCGCCTACCCCAATCTCACCACCTCACCACTCACCATCTCACCCCTTCGGCTCGAACTTCATCGCCACGCCGTTGATGCAGTAGCGCAGGCCGGTGGGCGGCGGGCCGTCGGGGAAGACGTGGCCCAGATGACTGCCGCAGCGGCTGCAATGCACCTCGGTGCGCACCGTGCCCAAGCTCCGGTCCTGCTCGGTCTCAACGGAGCCGGGCGCCGGCTCGGTAAAGCTCGGCCAGCCGGTGCCACTCTCGAACTTCTCCTTGGAGACGAACAGCGGCTGGTCGCAGCCGGCGCACAGGAACGTGCCGGCGCGCTTCTCGAAGTTGAGGGCGCAGCTGCCCGGCACCTCGGTGCCGTGCCTGCGCATGATGTCGTACTGCTCGGGCGTGAGCAGGGCCCGCCATTCGGCATCGGTGCGGGTGACGGGATATTGCTTGGCGGCCATGGGCGCCTCCGTGGGTCTTCGTCGCCACGGATTATGGGCGCCATTGCGCGGTGTGACAAATGCGATGGGCAAAGGCGAATGGTGAGTGGCGAATGGAGGAGGACCATTCGCGATTGGCCATTCGCCATTCGCCTGAGCCAGGTTGGTCTCGCTGCCGCTCGACCCGACCTACTGCTTGGGCGCCGGTGCCGCGGGCGAGGAGGCCGTCTCGACCAGCTCGGCGGCCGGGCGCGTCTCGCTCTTTTCGGAGTCCTTGTCGGCGGCCGGCTGCGGGTTGGCGGCTTTGCTGCGCTGCTGGGCGGGGGTGCCCTTGCTGGGCGCCGCGGCGCTCTTGCTCTTGGTCCGTGCTGCCGGGCGCCGCGGCGCCTGGGCGGGCTCGTCGTCGCCGAACATGAAGAAGTTGGGCGTGCTGAGCTTGGGCACGGACGGCAGCAGTTTCGGCAGGCCGCCGACCGCGCCGACGGCCTGCGAGGTGGTGTAGGTCTGGTAAGTCACCGTCACCTTGGTGCCGACGGTGATCCGCGGATAAAGGTCCAGCACGTCCTGGTTATAGAGCCGGATGCAGCCCTTGGAGGCCGCCGTGCCGATCGTCCATGGCGCGTCGGTGCCGTGGATGCGGTAGG
>DATMZP010000522.1:0-9960 GCA_035573595.1 Hyphomicrobiaceae bacterium | reverse complement strand
TGGCCGTGCCCGAAGGCCTTCTCGATGCCGCCTACATTGGAGCACGGCGCCGGCTGATCGATCCGCTGACGGCGATGCAGAAGGCGAGCCCCGGCACGCCGCCGCAGCTCGGCAAGCTACCCGGTGCGGACGAGACGGTGGAGCATGACGGCACCACGCATTTCTCCATTGTCGACGGCGACGGCAACATCGTCTCCATGACGAGCACCGTCGAGTCGGGCTTCGGCTCACGCCTGTGGGCCGCAGGCTTCCTCCTCAACAACGAGCTGACCGATTTCGCGCCACGCCCGGCGGACGCCGCCGGCCGGCCGCTCGCCAACGCCGTGGCGCCGGGCAAGCGGCCACGCAGCTCCATGGCCCCCACGATCGTCCTCGACGAGCAGGGCAGGCCCTGGGCGGCGCTCGGCTCCGTGGGCGGCCCGCGCATCATCCTCTATGTGGTGAAGACGCTGGTGGCGCTGATCGACTGGAAGCTCGACGCTCAGGAGGCGGTGTCGCTCATGAACTTCAGCGGTCGTACCGGCACGTTCGAGATCGAGATCGGTCACCGCTCGGCGCTCTGGCACGCGCTCCGGATGCGGCCCTATGGGCATCGCATCGGCGCCGACTTCATGGAGTCCGGTACGCACGCTATCGTGCTGCGGCCAGGCGGGCGCCTGGAAGGCGGCGCCGATCCGCGGCGGGAAGGCGTCGCGCGCGGAGAGTGACAGCGGTTCGCAATGGATAGGCTCTCGATCGTCGTCGTCGGCGCCGGCATCACCGGGCTGTGGCAGGCGCTCACGTTGGCGCGGCGAGGGCATCGCGTGCGGCTGGTGGAGCGGACCGCGGAGCCGTTCGCCGGGGCCGCCAGCGCCTTTGCGGGCGCCATGCTGGCGCCCTACTGCGAGGCGGAGGCGGCGGAGCCGGTGGTGCGCGAGCTCGGGCTCAAGTCGGTGGCGATCTGGAAGGAGGCCTATCCGGGCGTGGTCGCCAACGGCACGCTGGTGGTGGCCGGAACCCGCGACCGCGCCGACCTTGAACGCTTCGCACGCATGACCGAGGGCTTCGACAGGCTGGACGCAGCGCGGGTAGCTGCGCTGGAGCCGGATCTGGACGGCCGGTTCGCGGCCGGGCTCTACTATCCGACGGAAGGCCACGTGGAGCCGCGTGACGCCATGCGGTTCCTGCTCGATGCGGCGCGGGCCGCCGGCGTGGACATCGCCACGGCCGCCGCATGGCCCGAGAGCAGCCCGAGCACGCAGGATACGGATACCGTGATCGACTGTCGCGGTCTCGCCGCCCGCGGTGAGCTTCCCGCGCTGCGCGGCGTGCGCGGCGAGCGGCTGATCGTGCGCTCAAGCGAGGTGAAGCTGCGGCGGCCGGTGCGGCTGCTGCATCCGCGCCATCCCCTCTATGTCGTGCCGTGGGCTGACGGCCGCTTCATGATCGGCGCTACCGTCATCGAGAGCGACGATGCCGGCCCGATCACGGTGCGGTCTGCCTTGGAGCTGCTGGGCACTGCCTACGCGCTGCACCCCGCATTCGCCGAGGCGGAGATCCTCGACGCAGGCGCCGGCGTGCGGCCGGCCTTTCCCGACAACGTGCCGAAGATCGTGGTGCGCGGGCGCACGCTCTACGTGAACGGCCTCTTCCGCCACGGCTTCCTCCTGGCCCCGGCGCTTGCGCAGCAGGTGGCGCAGCACCTCGAAGGCGGCACCACCGACGCGCGCGTATTCATTCATCAAACTCCATAGGACCGATATCGGGTGGTGCGGCCGATGTCGCGCGCAGCGCGCCTGTGGACGTCCGCTGCCTCACGGCCCGCGCGCGCTTTGTCCAGCTGGCAAACGGTGGCATGCATCGGGGCATCGATCCTAGGCCAGGGAGTCCCCCATGCAGCATCGGCACGCGGACTTTTTCGACAAGGCGGGGCCGTTCACGCTCCGGCAGATCGCTGAGCACGTGGGGGCGACCCTGCTCGACGACGGCGCCGGCGCGCGGCCCATCGAGGACGTGCGCCCGCTCATGACCGCCGGCCCCAGCCATCTCTCCTTTTTCGACAACCGCCGCTACGCCGAGCAGCTGACGGCGACCGACGCCGGCGCCTGCATCGTAGCCAAGGGCGACGCGCGTCGCGTGCCCACCAGCGCGGTCGTCCTCACCGCGCCGGCGCCCTACACGGCCTTCGCCATGGCGCTGCAGCTGTTCTATGCCGATGCGCTCCGCAGCAAGGCCGCCGCCGAGGCGGCCGGCCCCAACAGCGCCCTGGTGCATCCGAGCGCGCGCCTCGACGAGGGCGCCACTGTCGAGCCCGGCGCGGTGATCGGCCGCGAGGCCGTGGTCGGGAGCGGTACCACAGTCGCCGCCGGCGCCGTCATCGGCTACCGTGCGGTGCTGGGCCGCGATTGCTACGTCGGCGCCGGCGCCAGCCTCACCCATGCCGTGGTCGGCGACCGTGTCATCATCCACGCTGGCGCGCGCGTCGGCCAGGACGGCTTCGGCTTTGCCATGGGCGGCGCCAAAGGGTGCCTGAAGGTGCCGCAGATCGGCTGCGTCGTGATCGGTGACGATGTGGAGATCGGCGCCAATACGACCATCGACCGCGGCACGCTGGCGGACACGGTGATCGGCGAGGGCACCAAGATCGACAACCTCGTGCAGATCGCCCACAACGTGGTGATCGGCCGGCACTGCATCATCGTTGCCCAGAGCGGCATCGCCGGCTCGGCGGAGCTGGGCGACTACGTGGTGATGGGCGCCAAGTCCGGCGTGATCGGTCACGTCAAGGTGGGCCGCGGCGCCCAGATCGCCGGCATGGCGCACGTCAAGGACGACGTGCCGCCGGGCGCCAAGATGGGGGGCACGCCGGCGCGTCCCTTCAAGGAATGGGCGCGCGAGGTGGCGGCCCTGCACCTCCTGGGCAGGCGGGGCAAGGTGGCCGAGGCGAGAGCGCGGGCGTGACCCAGGCGCCCTGGGCAGGACCGCGGCGGCAGGCCGCTTACGGTCACATTGCCGTTTGCACCGCTGAAACGGATCGGCCAGTATAGTCGGGGGATTGCCTTGGGGGGGAGCGGCTCTGCGCGACCGCCGTCCGGCTTGGCCGCCCGCATCGCGCAGCGCCGTGGATCTCGAGTTACGCTCAAGAGGATCGGCCATGGCGCACACCGACGTCATTCTCCCAGCGGAGCCGACAGCCGCGCTTCCTGTCGTCCGCTCCATCTCGCCTGCGGATCTCGGCGATGTCCTGGCCAAGGGTCTCGCCGACTTCCGGGCGATGCCCACGCACGTCATCTTCCTCAGCCTGATCTATCCCATCGCCGGCCTTGCCATCGCCCGCTGGACCGCGGGCCACGACATCGTCCCGCTGCTCTATCCGCTGATCGCCGGCTTCGCCCTGATCGGCCCGTTCGCGGCCATAGGTCTCTACGAGTTGAGCCGGCGGCGTGAGCTGGGCCTCGATACCTCGTGGCGGCACGCTTTCGACATCGTGCACTCGCCCTCGCTGTGGTCGATTCTGGCGCTCGGCCTGCTGCTGGTGGCGATCTTCGGCGTCTGGCTGGCCGTGGCGCATGGGCTCTACGTGGCGCATTTCGGCGAGGACGAGCGGCCGATCGGGCTCGCTGAGCTCGCCCGCCGCATATTCGACACACCGCAGGGCCGCAGCCTGATCGTCACCGGCAACGCCGTCGGCTTCCTCTTCGCGCTGGCCTCCTTCGCCCTGAGCGCGGTGTCGTTCCCGCTGCTGCTCGACCGCAACGTCGGCATGGCGACGGCCATCGTCACCTCGCTCCGGGCGATCCTCAAGAACCCGGTCACCATGGCGCTATGGGGTCTGATTGTCGCCGCCGGCCTCGCTCTCGGCTCGCTGCCGTTCCTGTTCGGGCTGGCGGTGGTCATGCCCATCCTCGGCCACGCCTCGTGGCATCTCTACCGCAAGGTCGTGGTGCCGGACGGCGGTGCGCGCCCTGAGTTCCACCCCGAACCCAAGGCGCCGCGCTATGCTGCCGATTTCCCCTCGTCGCTCTTCCTGCCGCTCAAGAAATAGATGCAATAAGCGAACGCATTGCACAGCCTTGCCGCGAGGGGCAAACTCCTCGCATCAACCTTGCCATGACACTCCAGCGGAGGAGGCGGGGGGCGGACCCCGGCAACCTGGATGCTCGTCGGCTTGATCTCCGATACGCACGGACTGCTTCGCCCCGAGGCGCTGGCGGCGCTGCAGGGCTCGCAGCTCATCGTCCACGCTGGCGACATCGGCAAGCCCGAGATCCTCGATGAGCTGCGCACCATTGCGCCCACGTTCGCCGTGCGCGGCAACAACGATTCGCAAGCCTGGGCGGCGGCGCTGCCGGAGAAGGAGATTGTTGAGGTCGCGGGGGGACAGGTCTGGGTGCTGCATCAGATTGCGCACCTCTTCCGCGGGGCTGTCGGCGACAGATGCGTCGCCGTCGTGTTCGGACACACGCACAAGCCGTGGATCGAGACCCGCAATGGTGTGCTGTACATCAATCCGGGCAGCGCCGGCCCACGCCGCTTCAGGCTGCCGGTGACGGTGGGCCGCCTGCATGTGGGCGACGATGGGCTGAGGCCTGAGATCGTGGATCTGGACGTGTAACGGGCGGCGCCACCTGCTTTGCGGCTGCCGGCGCAGAACGGCTATCATGTGGCATGGATCGACGCTGGTCGGGGCGAGCAGGCAGCGCCGCTGCCGTCCGCTCGACCCAACTGCGTCTCAGTGATTCGGAGGAGCCATGGCAGACGGCAGCAAGACAGAACGGCGCGCAACCGCCCTGCAATGGACCCAGGCGACGCCCCCCGGCTACATGCCCGGCTTCGGCAACGACTTCGAGACCGAGGCGCTGCCGGGCGCCCTCCCCACGGGGCAGAACTCGCCGCAGCGGACCGCCTATGGCCTCTATGCCGAGCAGCTCTCCGGCTCGCCGTTCACGGCCCCGCGCCGGGCCAACGAGCGCTCCTGGCTCTACCGCATCCGGCCGTCGGTGCGGCACGCCCAGCGGTTCAAGAGGACGGAGCTTCCCTTTTGGCGGACGGCGCCGGCGACGGGCGAGCACGACCGTCCCATCGGCCAGCTGCGCTGGGGGCCGGTGCCGATCCCGAACGAGCCGCTCACCTTCCTCACCGGCATGCGGACCATCACGACCTGCGGCGATGTCAACACCCAGGCGGGCATGGCGGCGCACGTCTATCTCGTCACCCGGTCGATGGAGAGCGAATACGTCTACAACGCCGACGGCGAGATGCTGATCGTGCCGCAGCAGGGGCGGGTGCGCTTCTTCACGGAATTTGGCCGCATCGAGGTGGAGCCCGGCGAGATCTGCGTCATCCCGCGCGGCGTGAAATTCAAGGTGGAGCTGATCGACGGACCGGCGGGTGGCCCAGCACGCGGCTATGTGTGCGAGAACTACGGCGCCAAGCTCACGATGCCCAACCGCGGCCCCATCGGCGCCAACTGCCTCGCCAACGCGCGTGACTTCAAGACGCCGGTGGCGGCCTTCGAGGACCGCGAGGAGCCGGCGCGATTGACCGTGAAGTGGTGCGGGACATTCAATGTCTGCGACCTCGGCCACTCACCGCTCGACGTGGTGGCCTGGCACGGCAACTATGCGCCCTACAAGTACGACCTGCGCCACTTCGCGCCGGTGGGCGCCATCGCCTTCGACCACCCCGACCCGTCGATCTTCACGGTGCTCACCGCGCCGTCCGAGACCGAGGGCACCGCCAACGTGGATTTCGTGATCTTCCCGGAGCGCTGGGCGGTGGCCGAGCACACCTTCCGCCCGCCCTGGTACCACATGAACGTCATGTCGGAGCTCATGGGGCTCGTCTACGGCGTCTACGACGCGCGCCCTGAGGGCTTCCTGCCGGGCGGCATCTCGCTGCACAACTGCATGCTGCCGCACGGCCCAGACAAGACAGCCTACGATCAGGCCACCAAGGCCGAGCTGAAGCCGGTGAAGCTCACCAACACGCTCGCCTTCATGTTCGAGACCCGCTTCCCCCAGCACCTCACCCGCTTCGCCGCCGAGCTGGAAACGCTGCAGGAGGACTATGCCGACTGCTGGACCGGGCTGGAGCGGCAATTCAGGCCGTAGAGAAGGTGTCAGACCCTCTGGGGTCTGACACCATCGCACAAACCACGTTGGAGCCAAGGCGTCAGACCCGGAGCCGGAGGGTCTGCCACCTATGGACTGGCCTACTCGGCACCCTGCTTGGCCGCGTGGCGGGTGCTCGTCCTGGTGAGGACCCAGCCGGCCAGGACCACCAGGACCGCGGCGGAGCCCTCCACGACGCGCATCAGCACCTTGGGGGCAACACCCAGGGAGTCGGCGGCGGCTATGAGGTAAGGCTGCAGGATCGGCTCGGTGGCGAGCAATTCGCCGGCCACCCAGCCGAGCAGGGCGGAGCCGGCCCACACCAGGATCGGCAAACGGTCGAGCAGCCAGGTGAGCAGGGTAGCCCCGAACACCACCAGCGGGATGCTGATCACCAGGCCCATGATGATGAGGCCGGTATGCCCGCCGGCGGCGGCGGCGATCGCCAGCACGTTGTCGAGGCTCATGACGATGTCAGCGATGGCCACGATCTTGACCGCCTCCCACACACTGGCGCCTGAGCGGACGCTGTCCTCGTCGGTCTCCTCGGCCATGAGGAGCTTGACGGCGATCCACAACAGGATGAGCCCGCCCGCCAACTTGAGCCATGGCAGGTCGAACAGCTGCTGCACGATCAGGGTGAACAGGATGCGCAGCACCACGGCTGCACCGGCGCCCAGAATGATGCCGATCACACGCTGGCGCGGGGGCAGCGAGCGGCAGGCCAGCGCGATGACGACCGCGTTGTCCCCCGAGAGGATGATGTTGATGCCGATAATGCGGAGGACGGTCACCACCAGATCGGCGTCGACGCCCATCACCGTCTCAAGGTAGTGAGCGAATTGATCGCTCCACGCCGCCAAGGCTACCAGCATCGCTCCCCTCTTTCCCTGGGCATGGCGGGCACCTTGCCGCGGTGCCCTCCGTATTGTTACCGCCAAACCAATACTGGTATACCAGACATGTTGGGTAGGTGCACGTTGGTCGCATGTGCCCGGTCGCAGTCTCCGTTAAAACGACCGGGAGATCGGGCACGCGCTCGACAGCCGACCGACATTGGCATATGGTATGCCAGAAGGCCGTCGCTCGGCTCGCTGGCGCACAGGACCGCCGGCGCGAATGACGAACGCTCCAAGGATGATTGCTGCCAGCATGAAAGACCTCGTGACAGGGAGCAACGGTGCGCGCCAGCCCGGCGGCCGTTCAATTCATCCTGGCTCCGGCCGCCGCAAGGCGCCGCTCTTTCCCAAGGGGCGGGTTCTGCGGCAGGAGGAGGCGGCCACCGTCAATGCCCTGCTGGGCAACCGGCCGCGGGAGCGGGCGCTGCTGATCGAATTCCTGCACCTGATCCAGGACTCTCAAGGCTGTCTGCCGGAGGGCTGTCTGCACGCCCTGGCGGAGGAGCTGAACATCCCCATGGCCGAGGTCTACGAGGTCGCCACCTTCTACGCCCACTTCGATGTGGTGGGGGACAAGGAGGCGCCCCCGCCCAAGGTCACCATCCGGGTCTGCGATAGCCTGAGCTGCATGCTGGCCGGCGCCGAGAGGCTCATTGCCCAGCTGGAGGCAGAGCGGCTGCCCGAGGTACGGGTGGTGCGGGCGCCCTGCGTCGGCGCCTGCGACGTGGCCCCGGCCGCCGAGGTGGGGCACCACCATGTGCCCCGCGCCAACCTGGCCGCGCTCAAGCAGCTGGCGCTCGGCGGCCACGTGCATCCCGAGGTGCCGGCCTACCAGGATTTCGACGCCTACACCAAGGCGGGCGGCTATGCGGTGTTGAAGGCCTGCACCTCCGGCGCCCGCAAGGTGGAGGATGTGATCGCCACGCTCTCTGACGGCGGCCTGCGCGGGCTTGGCGGCGCCGGCTTCCCGACGGGGCGCAAGTGGGGCCTGGTGCGCGGCGAGAAGGGGCCGCGGCTGATGGCCGTCAACGGCGACGAGGGCGAGCCGGGCACGTTCAAGGACCGCTATTACCTCGAGACCGAGCCGCACAAATTCCTGGAGGGCGCGCTGATCGCCGCCTGGGCCGTCGAGGCCGTCGAGGTGTTCATCTACATCCGCGACGAATACCCGGCCGTGTGCCGCATCCTCACCGACGAGATCCCCAAGCTGGAGGCGGCCGGGCTGACAAGGCACACCAAGCTCACCGTGCGGCGCGGCGCCGGCGCCTACATCTGCGGCGAGGAAAGCGCCATGATCGAGTCGATCGAGGGCAAGCGGGGCCTGCCGCGCCACCGCCCACCCTACGTGGCGCAGGTCGGGCTGTTCGGCCGGCCGACGCTGGTCAACAACATCGAGACCCTTCACTGGGTGCCGACCATCATCGACAAGGGCGCGGCGTGGTTCGCGTCCCTGGGCAAGAACGGCGCCAAGGGGCTGCGCTCCTACTCGGTCTCGGGTCGGGTTAAGAAGCCGGGCGTGGTGCTGACGGCCGCCGGCTCCACGGCCCGCGAGTTGATCGACCTGTGCGGCGGCATGGCGGACGGCCACCACTTCAAGGGCTACCTGCCGGGCGGTGCCTCGGGTGGCATCCTGCCGGCCTACATGGCGGATATTCCGCTGGATTTCGGCCAGCTGGAGAAACACGGGAGCTTCGTCGGCAGCCACGCGGTTGTCATTCTGTCCGACAAGGACGACATGAAGGCTGTGGCCCTGAACCTGATGAAGTTCTTCGAGGACGAGAGCTGCGGCCAGTGCACGCCCTGCCGCAACGGCACCGAGAAGGCCGTGCAACTCATGAGCGCCGGCAACTGGGACCCGGACCTGCTGGCGGACCTGTCCCAGGTGATGGCGGACGCCTCCATCTGCGGCTTGGGCCAGGCGGCGCCCAACCCGGTGCGAAGCGTGTTCAAGTACTTCCCGGAGGACCTGAGGTGAGCAAGCTGCCGCAAGCCGTCCCCACCGTGCAGGTCGACAACGACCGCGTGCGCGTGACGGAGTGGCGGTTTGCCCCCGGCGCCGAGACCGGCGAGCACGTGCACCGGATGGACTACGTGGTGGTCCCGTCTGGCAATGGCCGGCTGAAGCTGGTGTCGCCGCAGGGAGTGGAGAGCTTCTCCGACCTGAAGCTGGGTGTATCCTACTTCCGCAAGGCCGGCGTGCATCACAACGTCATCAACGCCAACGACTTCGAGTTCGCGTTCGTTGAGATCGAGCTGAAGGGGTGATGGGTCTCATGGGAGAGAGCGCACGCCGCGACCGGTACGGTATGACACCCGAGGACTGGCGCCACCTGGATGCGTTGACTGATGAGGAGATCATGGCAGCCGCACTGAAGGACTCGGACAATCCGCCGTTGACCGATGAGCAGCTTGCCCAATTCAGGCGTCCGGCGCTCTCCATGAAGGTGCGGCTTAAGCTCCGCATGGGGCGCGAGAGCTTCTCTGCCGCCTACGGCATCCCCATGGAGACGCTGCGCGCCTGGGAACGTCACCAGGCTCAACCCTCCGAGGTCGAGCTGGCCTATCTGCGGCTGATCGAGCGCGAGCCGGAGATGGCAAAGACGCAAGTTGCGGTACCCGCTAGCTGAGAGCGCAAAGTCCACCATGACCGACAAGATCACCTTCGAGCTGGACGGCCGCCAAGTCGAGGCGGAGGCCGGCGAGACCATCTGGCAGGTGGCTCAGCGCCACGGCACCAAGATCCCGCACCTGTGCTGGCATCCGGCGCCCGGCTATCGCGCCGACGGCAACTGCCGCGCCTGCATGGTGGAGGTGGAGGGCGAGCGCGTCCTTGCCGCCTCCTGCCAGCGCAAGGCCGCGGCCGGCATGAAGGTGAAGACCGCTTCGGAGCGGGCGAAGAAATCGCGCCAGATGGTGTTCGAGCTGCTGATGGCCGACCAGCCGGAGCGCGGGGAGAGCCACGACCCCAG
>DATMZP010000521.1:0-2951 GCA_035573595.1 Hyphomicrobiaceae bacterium | reverse complement strand
CTTTCGCCGCCGAACCGCATCCTCGCTTTGAGCTGCGCCGCGTTTCGGCCGTGCGGGTGAGATCCCATCGTTCTCGGCCCACCTGGGCTGAACTTGGCCGGGGACTATCCGACCATCATGAACTCGATTGGCGTATGGCATCGCCCAAATCGAGCCCCCGCAACCATCTCAACCACAACAATCGTTCCTCATCTGTCCCGACGCAGCGTGAGCTGGCCGAGAAGGTGCTGGCGCGCCGCCGCGCCAGCTTCATTTCGGACTGGCGGTCCCACAGCCGAGCGTTGACCTCGCGTGAGATCGCCCAGGTGCTGGAGGCGGCCGAGCGCCTCGAGGTGCGGCGCAAGGGGGAGGGGAGGGTCAACGGCCCTATCACCCGCATCGGCTTGATACTCCTGCGCGCCCTTGCCACGCGCTTCCTCAACCGGAAGTCGGGCCTGCGCTATCCATCCTACACGGCGATGCAGGAAGCGACCGGCCTGTGCCGGCAGTCTGTCGCCGTCGCCATCGCCTGCCTGGAGCGCGCCGGCGTCCTCACCGTCACGAGGCGCCTGCGCAGGCAGCAGGTCGAGCGGGTGAACGACATCACCGGGTTGCACGAATCCTACTCCGGCGTGGTGCAGGATACCTCCCTCTACATCCTGAGCCCGCCGGGCGCCTGGGCCGAGCACCTGCCAGTGCCCAACAGCCGGCGCGCCCCGTTCCCCGCGCCGCGCCAACTTGCCCTCCTCCGGACCGGCCGGCTGACCTGGCGGGTGCAGCCGAGTCTGTCGGACAGGGAGAAACTACCCCACCGCCTCACACAACCCGGTGCGCGGCCGCTCTCCGAGGCTATCGACGCCCTTCGGGCGTCAGTAGAGCGCGCTACGCGCGCCGGTTTTCAGGGGAGGAGCGGCGCGTTGTAGGGCATCGCCTCACAGCACAGCGTCGGAGCCTGCGGGCAGGGAGGTTTTCGAGAGGAGAGCAGGGCGGGGCTATGTCCAGTGTACGGAGGGGGTGAAATAGCCGCTCAAAGAAGACCCCTATTTCACCTTGAGCGGGGCGCCGAACCATCGCAGGCAGATGGTGTAACGCTGAAATTGCCAGATCCTTTTTTTTTGGCAGCGCCAGAGGCTGGTCATGGAGCAGGAACCCGCGTTCGCCACAAGCCGGCGGGCCACCCGAGAGAAGGCTTTGGCGGCCTGCCGCAAACTCGCTCCGAATGCTGATGAAGACTTTTTCGACGGCAAGGCCCTGCGCGTCTACCCCGAATACCTGTACGTCTGGGATGGGAGCTATGGCCCGTGGTGCGAGCGGAAGGGCCTACAGCGGATGCCCTGCCCGCCGGAGCAGCTCGAAGCCTACGTCAAGTACCTGTGGGACGCCGGGAGGGCGCCGGCCACAATCGACCGGCACGTATCGGCCATCGCCACGACCCTCCGCCTCAACAAGATCCCGCTCGACCGCCTGTGCATCCGGGAACGCATGAAGGTCTACCGAAAGCGGGCTGGCCCGCAGCGGCGCGCCCGCGCCCTCGTCGACAGGGAGCTGCAGGCCATGGTCGCCAGGTTCAAGCCGGAGAGCGCTCGGGACTGCCGCGACGCCTCAATCCTCCTCACCGGCTTCGCGTTTGCCGGCCGTGGCAGCGAAATCGTCGGATTGGACCTGGAGCGGGCCGGCAGCACAGCGCTCGGCTGTACCGGCGTGCTCAGCACTGAGCATCGCGGCTACGTCATCGAGCTCTTGACCTCTAAGAACTCGCCAGGCCGCGGCGGTCTACGTCGGCATCCCCTTCACCGAGATGCCCTCCCTCAAGCTGTGGCTGGATCGCTGGATAACGCATGCGGGCATCAGGCCCGGCCAACCCATCTTCCGCGAGATCCACAGATCGGGCCGCGCCCAGCCCAGCCGCCTCTCCGGCGACGCCGTGAGCAAAATCGTAAAGGCACGGATGATCGAGCACATGCGCGCCTCCGGCCGGTCAGATGCTGACGCACGGGTGCTCGCTCGCGACTACAAGGGGCACAGTCTCAGGCGCGGCTATTGCTCAACAGCATCGGAGGCCAAGCTTTCCCTCGGCGAGATCCGTGTCAGGTCGCGCCACGCCTCCGATGCCATGCTCGCCAGGTACATCCGTGATGCCGAATCCTGGCGCTCGTCCGGACTCGGCGAAGGGGTGGGTTTCTGATGTCCGAACCCAGCAACACCCGCGACGAGGACGCCCGCGCAGCCCGCGCCCTCGCCGCCGTCAGGCTCGGCGACGAGCCGCTCGTCCCCGACGATGCCCAACGGCAGGGCCCGGCCGCCATGGTCGCCGCGGCCCTCCGGAAGCTCGCCGATCTGAAACGCGCGCGGACGCAGATTCTCTACCACCGCACCCCCAGCATTCCCCCGGACGAAGGTCCCCAGCCATGACGTCGATCGAGGACGACGACCTGCGCGCAGTCCTGCAGCTTGCGTATCCCCAAGGTCACGCGCTCCTCTTCCACGAAGGTGGGGCCGGCGTGCTCCGCATCGGTGCGCGGGAGGTGCTGACCAACGCACTGGTCGCTCAGGACACCCTCGACGCACGGGGCCTCCGGGCACTCGGGCTCGTCCTCCTCGCCATCGGCCAGGGCCACGTCAAGGTTGCCGAGCGCATGCTGCAGCTGGCCGAGGAGAAGGCCGGAGGAAAGAGCGCGCCTCCTAAAGCCTGTTCTCCGACATGCAATACGGAGCGGTCGCAATGAGCGCGCTCGCTGCAAAGAAGAAGGAGGCCTTCGCCCAGGCAGTAGCCGCGGGCGCGACGTTCGTCGATGCCTACAAGCAGACACGCGATTGCTCGAAGATGCAGCCGAGCACCATCCGATCGAACGGGAAAAAGCTGGCACGCGAGCCTGCTGTGGTGGCCCGTATCGCGGTGCTGAGGGAGTCAAAAGAAGGGGAATTTCCCCGCGGTATCGTGCGCGCGGGCGCGCGCGAGGAGAGGGAGTCCT
>DATMZP010000520.1:0-2204 GCA_035573595.1 Hyphomicrobiaceae bacterium | reverse complement strand
CGTGCCCCGCATCCAGGCAACATCGCCCAGACAGCCGGTTCAAAGCGGCCAGTTGCCATTGCGTCTCATACGGGAAGGAAAGCGCGTTGGATCACCGCGGCCGCCGTGCGGTGAAACGGCCATCTATGCACCGCACAATGTGCGGAGAATAAACTGGCGCCGGCGGGCGCGGCACAGCTACTCGCTGGCGGTGCCTGCCCGCGGCGATGGCGAATAGATCGGCCGGGCGATGTGGCGGCTGTCGGCGGGATCGGATCGCGCGGGCTTGTCATCCTTGCCCAGCAGGTTCCGCCGGCGCTTGAGCTCGGCGAGAATGGTCTCGCGCAGAAGCTTGTCGTCTCTGGTCATGCGAGGAGCCTGGCCCCGATTTGTGACAGCCTCCCGACAGTGTGTATGGTGTCGGCCCATCTCCATCGTGCTCGCGAGGTTTAACCCTAATGGGCCCAGCTTCTTGCAGCCGCGCGCGCGTCAGCGATGTGGCCGCCTGGGTCGAGGCGTGGGCGGCGCCGGTGGCGGCGGAGGAGCTGGCGCTCTCCAAGGCCGCGGGGCGCATCCTTGCCGCCGACGTGACGGCGGCGATGGACGTGCCGCCGTTCGACCGCGCGGCCGCCGACGGGTTCGCCCTGCTGGCGGGCGAGACGGTGGGGGCCGGGGCCTACAACCCGCTGCCGTTCCGGCTGGTGCCGGCATCGGCGGCGGTGCAGGTTGGGCAGGCGGCTGCGGTCGAGTGCGGCGACCGGCTGCCGGCTGGCACCGATGCGGTCGTCAGGCTGGAGCACGCCACCCCGGATGCGCCAGGCATGATGGCATGCACGGTGGCGATCATCGCTCCGGTGGTGGCCGAGAGCGAGGTCGAGCGGGCGGGGAGCCAAAGCACGCGGGGCGGTGTCCTCGCAGGGGCGGGGCGGCGGCTCGGGCCGGGGGAGATCGGTCTGCTGGCGTCGGCAGGCGTGGAGCAGGTGTCCGTTGTCGGCAGACCCCGCGTGCGCTGTCTGCTGGCTGCCGGGCGCGTTATCGAAACGGGGGACGCGCTCGCGCCGGGTGCCGTCTACGATGCGAGCGGGCCGATGCTGGCGGCGCTGATCGAGCGCGACGGCGGGGTCGTGGTGGGGCGTCGCCGCGTCAAGCGTAGCGCTGCCGCACTGCGCGATGCCCTCGGATTTCCCGAAGCGGATATTGTTCTCGTCGCCGGAGGGACGGGACCCGGTGCCGGCGATGAATCTGCCGCGGCCCTGGCCGAGACAGGCGAGCTTGCCATCCACGGCGTGGCGCTGCGTCCCGGCGAGACGGCGGGAGCGGGGCGCGTGGCGGGGGTGCCCGTCTTTCTCCTGCCGGGCGCGCCTGCAGGGTGCCTGTGGGCCTACGAGCTTCTGGCCGGGCAGGCCGTTCGCCGCTTGGCGGGCCACAGCGCCGAGCTTCCTTTTGCCGCGCGGCAGGTGCGTCTGGCCCGCAAGATCGTGTCGGAGGTCGGCACGACGGACATCTGCCCCATCCGGTGGACTGAGGATGGCGAGGTGGAGCCCCTTGCGCCGTTCGCCGAGGCCGGGCTTGCTGCAGCGGCCCAGGGCGACGGTTTCGTCATCGTTCCCGAAGCCAGCGAGGGCTACCCTCAAGGCGCGCCAGTGACCGTGCACCTGTACCCCGGAAGGGGGCAGACCCCTCGCGTCACCGCTGGTGTCCAAAACAACGCCGGGAAGCGAGGGGTCTGACCCCTTGACGGAGACAACCTCGAGCATGACGGACACCGTAGCCGCGTTGAGCCGCCTCGCCCGCCAGGACCAGTTCTTGGAGGTTGTCAGCCGCGAGGAGGCGATCGCCCGGTTTCACCGCCACCTGAAGTTGCAGCCGCTGGGGAGCGAGCGGGTGCCCCTCTCCCAAGCCCTGAATCGGGTGCTGGCGGAGCCGGTGGTGGCCGGCGTCGATGTGCCGAATTTCGACCGCTCCAACGTGGACGGCTTCGCGGTGCGTGCCGCCGATACCGCCGGCGCCAGCGAGCGGACGCCCAGGGCGCTGCGCCTCAACGCCGAGGTCCTCACCCCAGGGGTGGAACCCCGCCTCCCCGTCGGGCCGGGCACCGCGACGCTGATCGCCACCGGCGGCGTGCTGCCCCGCGGCGCCGACGCTGTTGCCATGGTCGAGCACACCGAGGTGCGAAGCGAGGACGGGCGCACGCTGGTCGAGATCCGCCGCCCGGCCGGCCCGGG
>DATMZP010000519.1:0-3131 GCA_035573595.1 Hyphomicrobiaceae bacterium | reverse complement strand
CGCCGACGCGGGCCGCGAACGCCAGTTCAGTGGCGGTGAAGGCGCGGCCGTCCAGGAGCGTGTCCAGGATGTTGGCGCGCGCGGGGTCGCCGACCAGGGCGGCGACTTCGGCCATCGTGCTGGGACCCGCGATCATGCCTGGAAGATAGGGACGCGACCGCGGCGGAAGCAAGGCCCGATGCTTCGCTCCCCGGCGAAGCGATCCCGGGCGACAGCGGCCATCCGCGCCGCCACATCTACAGGTGTGCCGCAGCCGTCATTTGGAGGATTGCATGTCAGGCCGTCAGCAGACTGTTCCCCTGGGATCCGGTCCCATCAGAGGCGGCCCGCTCGTGAAGATCGCGCTGGATGCTTGGGGATGGGTGGCGCAATACGGCGAGAGGGCAGCGGAACGCCGCGCCCTCGGGCAGTTGACGGCGTGGCAGCTCCACGACATCGGGATCTCCCGTGCCGAGGCCGATGCCGAGGCGGGGAAATGGTTCTGGGATCGGTGATCGCTCGGCCGACGTTTGATCGGCCACCGGGCGGGCGGCGGAACGGGCGGCCGCGGGGCCGCCCGCTGCTCACGACGTCAGTCGCCCTGAGGCGCCGCCGCGCCGACGGGTTCATTGTCGGCCGGGGGCTGCTCGGGCTCGCGCGTGCGCCGCGGCTCGGCCCGCGCCT
This sequence comes from Hyphomicrobiaceae bacterium, assembly GCA_035573595.1. Lineage (GTDB taxonomy): Bacteria > Pseudomonadota > Alphaproteobacteria > Rhizobiales > Hyphomicrobiaceae > AWTP1-13. The sequence continues at coordinate 2,468 of DATMZP010000519.1, read as the reverse complement.
CGTGCGCGCTGCCGGTATCACCGCACTTGCGATAGTACGACGAGTCCTGGACCACCGGGCAGGTCTGTGCCGTCGAGACATACTTGTCGGGCCCGTGGCCCTTGTCGGCGGCGATTGCGCCGCCGGCCACCGCTGCCATCGTGCCGAACCCCGCCATCGCAGCCGCCATGACGACGGCCCGGCGGAGGCCGGTCCCACTACGCTTTGACATGTCTTCCTCCATTTTTCTTTTCCCTGTACGCCAGGACACCGGACTCGAGGTCCGGAACGTCCTGACCCGTGCATGGATTGCACCGGGGAAACGCTAGACGGAGGAGGCTGTGGGAGCAGTGAGCGCCGTCACTGGCGCTGCGGTTCGGGTGTGACGGGCGTCACACCGGAGCGAAGTAGCCGCATCCGGCGCCCGCGGCGGCCGCCGGATGCGGGAGCATCGCTACATCAGCCTTGCGGCTTCAGCTTGACGGTGACCGTCTGGTTGCGGGTCGCCTGGATGTCGAACGGGGCTTCGCCGATGAGGTCGCCGACCTTGACCTGGACGACGTATTTGCCCTCGCCCAGCAGCAGCGACGGCGAGGCCGTGCTGTCGGTCGTGATCGGCACGCGCTTGCCGCCGTTGCTCTTGGCGACGCGCTCGATGGTCCAGACCGCGCCCTTCTTAACCGTCTTGCCGTTGGCGTCGACGGCGGTGAACGTTGCCTTCCCGGCATAGGCCACGACCGTGTATTTATAGAGCGTGCCGGCCTTCACCTCGGAAACCATCTCCGAGACGATGCCCTGATACTTGGCGCGCACGGTGTACCAGCCTTTGGGCAACGCAAGCTGCGGGCTGGGAGCATCCAACTCCGTCAGTTTTGCGTTCTCGTCGACGCCGCCCTTGGTGAAGCGGTAGATCGTCCAGTGCACGTTTTCTTCGATCGGCTTCGCCTTCTGACTGGGCACCATCTGGAAGCGCGCCCAGCCGGCGTCGAAAACCAGCTCTTCCTTGCCGCCACTGGAAACCGTGATGTCCTTGGTGGCCGTCGCGAAGCCGAGGGTGGCGGTGACCCGGTACTTGCCGGGTATCAGATCGACATCCGGCGAGGCCTTGGTCACCTGCTGAGCGGCCGTACCGTCCTTCGAGAGCGGCGAGATCGACCACTTGATGTCGTCCTTCAGCGCCTTGGCGCCCTGCACGATGGCCGCCTGCAGCTTCACCTTCACGGGCGCATCGTCGGCCATGGCAACGCCATTCAAGGCCGGCAGAGAAAACAGTCCGAAACTGAGTAACAGAATGAAAGGACGAAGAATGCGCACGGCAATCCCCCTATTGCAGTTGAGCGGCGTACCCTACTTTATTCGACTCGCGCGATTCAACGGTCTCGGCCGCGCCGGCTCACAGGCCGGTCGACACCGAAACTTCGCGTTCGACGGCGCACGCCTTTGCCGTCTTCGGTCGAATGACATCCTGTTCGAGCCAGTGATGCAGAAACCCATCGAGCCACGCCTCCAGCGGCGGGTCGTGGCGAACGAAGCCGACTTCCTGCTGCTCGCGCGACTGCGCGCCGGGCCGTGACAGGTGATCGGCGGCGCCCTCGAACCACGAGCGGGCATCGACGGGCCGCACTTCCGGATGGAACTGCAGGCCGAAGGCCTGGCTGCCGAGGCGGAAGGCCTGGTTGGGAAAGGCATCGCCGGTCGCCAGCAGCTCGGCCCCGGCAGGCAACTCGAAGCCTTCCTGATGCCAGTGATAGACGTGCAGGTCAGCGGGGAAGAGCGCACTGCCGGCGGCCGTGGGCCGCAGCGGGTAGTAGCCGATCTCGTTGATCCCCGCGGGATGGTGCGCGACGCGCGCGCCGAACGAGCGGGCCAGCAGCTGCCCGCCCAAGCAGATGCCGAGATAGCGGCCGCCGCCGGCGACGTAGTCACCGATCCAATCGATCTCGTGCTGAATGAATGGCGTGGTCGGGCCGTCGTTGGCGCTTTGGGCCCCGCCGAAGACGATGGTGCCCGCATAGGCCGCGGCATCGACGGGCAGCCGCTCGCCGCGCGCCGGACAGCGCCGCTCGACCGCATAACCCCTGGCCTGCAGCATCGGCGCCACGCGCGCCTCACGCCACTCGCTGTGGGTCACCAGCAAAATCGTCCCGCTCATCGCGGGTCTCCCAGACGATTCATCCGAACCCGTGTGTCCCGAAGGCATTGTCACCGTCAGTCTTCATGATACGGGAAGAAAGGTAAACACATCCTTACCACACCATGACATCTGTAGGGATTTATGAGGTTTGCTATGGCCTTAGCTCCAAATTGCCGGGGGTATTGCGAAGGGCCGAGCGGGCATCGGCCGCGTCGAAGGATCAGGCAGGTAGCATCGGAGCGGGACGAATACAACGCGCAGAGAACCCGACACTGCCCGAACGACGCAGTCTCAGCTTCGCGCAGGTCCGGCGGGGTGAGGTTTCAGCGCCGCAAGCTGACTGACTGGCAGCGCT
>DATMZP010000518.1:0-2660 GCA_035573595.1 Hyphomicrobiaceae bacterium | reverse complement strand
TGGGGATCTCGCGCACGCCGTCATCGAGGGACCAATCGACCGTCGAGGAGGGCAGCGCCGCATAAAATGGCACGCCGTTGTCGTGCGCAGCCAGTGCCTTCAGATAGGTGCCGATCTTGTTGGCCACGTCGCCGTTGGCCGTCACCCGGTCGGCGCCCACGATGCAGAGGTCGACGAGGCCGCGTTGCATCAGATGGCCGCCGGCGTTGTCCACCACGATGGTGTGCGGCACCCCGTGGGCGCCCAGCTCGAAGGCGGTCAGCGCCGCGCCCTGGTTGCGCGGGCGGGTCTCGTCCACCCACACATGCAGGGGAACGCCGCGGTTGTGCGCCGCGTAGATCGGCGCCGTGGCCGTGCCGACATCGACGCAGGCGAGCCAGCCGGCGTTGCAGTGAGTGAGGACGTTCACACGCTCGCCGGGCTTCTTGCGCTCGGCGGCGTCGAGGATAGCCTTGAGCCCGTGCTCGCCGATGCGCCGGTTGGTGGCCACGTCGGCCTCGCAGAGCTCCGCCGCCCGCGCGTAGGCCGCCGCGACGCGCCGCTGGCGCGGCAGGTTGCGCACGGCTCTGCCCATCTCATCGAGCGCCCAGCGCAGGTTGATGGCAGTGGGCCGCTGCTCGGCGAGGAGGGCGATGGCGTCGTCGAGCGCCTCGTCCGAGGCGTCCGCGCGCAGGGCGAGGCAGACGCCGTAGGCGGCGGTGGCGCCGATCAGCGGCGCGCCGCGCACCTGCATGGTCTTGATGGCCCGCGCCGCATCCTGGAGCGTCTTGAGCGAGACGATAGCGAGCTCGTGCGGCAGCCGCGTCTGGTCGATGATCTCCACCGACCACCCGTCGGGCGCGACCCAGATCGTGCGGTACGGCTTGCCCTTGATGTTCATAGCTCTTCGGATGCCAATGTTGGGCTACGGCCCTTCGGGCCTAACCCAACCTACAACTTGACGTCAGTTCAGCGTGGGAACGGCTGCCCCCAGCGGGATATGGAGCGTCTCGCGCAATCCGCAACCGGGGCAGGTGAGCGCATACCACTCCGCGTGGGGCCGGGCCGAGCGGTCGATCACCTCGAGCCCCGGCGTCTCGCAAGCGGGACAGGCCACCGGTTTCGCCGGCTCCGCCCGCCACGCCGTGACCCGGCGAATGGCCTCGCGCTGCTGCTCCACCGTCAGCGCCATCGCCTCAGTGCCCTTCGAACGCCATCAGCGCGTGGCAGGTGACGCCCAGGTCGGCCAGCTTCCCCATGCCGCCCAGCTCCGGCAGGTCGATGATGAAGGCGGCACCGACCACCTCGCCGCCGGAGCGCCGCACCAGCTTCACCCCGGCCTCGGCTGTGCCGCCGGTGGCGATCAGGTCGTCCACGATCAGGATGCGCTCACCCGGCTGGATCGCATCCTCATGCATCTCGATGATGTCGACGCCGTACTCCAGCGTGTACTCCTGGCCGATGGTCTTCCAGGGCAGCTTGCCCTTCTTGCGCAACGGCACGAAACCGCAGCCGAGCTTGTCGGCGATGGCGCCACCGAGGATGAACCCGCGCGCCTCGATGCCGGCCACCGCCTGCACACCCGCCCCGGCGAACGGCACCGCCATCTGGTGGACGGCCGCCCTGAAGCCCGCGGCGTTGCCGAGCAGCGTGGTGACGTCCCGGAACATGATGCCCGGCTTCGGGTAGTCGGGGATGGTCCGGATCAGGCTCTTTAAGTCTTGCACGGGGCGGCCTCCGCATCGGCATCTCGCGGGGGACATTAGCGTAGGGTGCAATAGGGCGTCAGCCCGTATTGCACCGAGCGCCCCGACCGTCGTCGCTCGCGGAGAGGGCGCATCGGTGCAAGGCGGCTATCGCCGCATTGGCACCCTACGATTTCCGCTTCTTCCGCCGCCACGGCGCATCGCGCTGCCAATCGCCGGCCATGATGGAGCCGACGGGCTCCACCGTGTCCACCACCTCGGCGAGCCCGTACGCGGCGATCTGGCGGCGCACCACCGCCGCGCTCTTGTAGGCGCCCGGCAGCTCCGACACGTCCGGAATGCCGCAGAAGAAGCGCGCGTCGATGCCCCTGGTCTGCTCGGCAACCATGTCTTCCTCGGTCTTGCCGGCGTGGCGGCGCATGTAGGCCGAGCGGGAGAAGTTGCGACCCGCCCCGTGCGGCGCGAAGCCCAGGGCATGCTCCGCATCGAGGCCGCGTGAAATGAGAATCGGCTCGGCCATGTTGAGCGGGATCAGCGTGAGCCCGCTCGAATCGGCGGCGAAGCCCGCCCACGCCGGCGTGGCACCCTTGGCGTGGTAGAACAGGCCGTCGCTCTTGCGGAACACGAAGTTGTGCTCGTTCCAGAACCGGTCCCTCACCTTGGCGCCCAGGTGCTTCGCCACCGCGTCATGGATGGCGAAGTGGTTCTTCTTGGTCCAGGTGCGGATGAGCTGCAGCGCGTCCCAGTACGCGCGGCCGTCGTCGGTCTCGAACGGAATCCAGGCATTGTGCGCCGGCGTCTCCGGCGACAGCCGGCGGCGATAGCTCCCCGCCAGGTCCATGCCGGCCTTGTAAAGCAGCGCGCCCGGCTTGCGCGAGCCGTGGTGGGTGACGAGCGTCACCTGCCCCGTCGAGGCCAGCCGGCCGACATAGAAGAAGTGGTTGCCGTCGCCCTGGGTGCCGAAGTGCTTGGCTG
>DATMZP010000517.1:0-6279 GCA_035573595.1 Hyphomicrobiaceae bacterium | reverse complement strand
GTTGGCCTCGTGTGCGCGCGCTATCTGCGCCGGGCCCGCCCGCCAGGGCTGTGAGGCGACAGGCGTGTGCGCTCGCTCGGCTAGAGCAGCTTGCCCATGGCAACGGCGGTGTCGGCCATCCGGTTGGAGAAGCCCCACTCGTTGTCGTACCAGGCGAGCACGCGCACCAGCCGGCCGTCGACGATCTGCGTCTGAGTCAGGTCGAACGTCGACGAATTCGGGTTGTGGTTGAAGTCGATGGAGACGAGCGGCTCCCTGGTCACGCCGAGGATGCCCTTGAGCTGCTGCTTGGACGCGTGCTCCATGGCCTTGTTGATCTCGTCCACGCTGGTCTCGCGTCCGGGGATGAACTTGAGGTCCACCACCGACACGTTCGGCACGGGCACGCGGATGGCCGTGCCGTCGAGCTTGCCCTTGAGCTCCGGCAGCACCAGGCCGACGGCGGCGGCGGCACCCGTGGAGGTCGGGATCATGTTGATGGCGGCGGCGCGTGCCCGGCGCATGTCCTTGTGCGCCTGATCGAGGACATTCTGATCGTTGGTATAGGCATGGATGGTGGTCATGAAGCCCGACTTGATGCCGACGAGCTCGTTGAGGACCTTGGCCACCGGGGCGAGGCAATTGGTGGTGCAGGAGGCGTTGGAGACCACCTTGTGCTCGCCTGTCAGCTTGTCGTGGTTGACGCCGTAGACCACGGTGAGGTCGGCGCCCTTGGACGGCGCCGAGACGAGCACCCGCTTGGCGCCGGCCTCCAGGTGCTGGGCAGCCTTCTCGCGGTCGGTGAAGATCCCGGTGCACTCCATCACGATGTCGATGCCCAGCTCCTTCCAGGGCAGCTTCTTGGGATCGCGCTCGGCCAGCACCTTGATGGGGCCGGAGCCGACATCGATGGAGTTGGCCTCCACCTTGACCGTGCCGGGAAACGGCCCGTGCACCGAGTCGTACTTGAGGAGGTGGGCGTTATCCTTGGCCGAGACGAGGTCGTTGATGGCCACGATCTCGATATCGCGGCGCTTGGACTCGACGATGGCGCGCAGCACGTTGCGACCGATGCGGCCGAAGCCGGAGATTGCGATTCGGGTGGCCATTGGCGTCTCCAGGGCAGTGAATGGTGGGGGGCAGTATGGCGAGCTTCGCCCTCTAGTGCGGCGTTCCCGGCGCCGCTGTCAATGCGGCGTGCGACGCCAGCGATAACGCGATCCCGCGACGCGCCAAGCCGCCGCGGGTTGCGGCGCATTCAGCGTGTTGACGCTTCCCATGCTCACTCCTATCGTTTCGGCAACGAGAGGGAGGCGTCGTCCGCGCATTGCGGCGACCCAAGACAGGGCGGATTGCACGCAAATGGCCCGGCGTCGCGCTGGCAAGGCCGACCCGAAGAGCGCGACGCTGCGCGGTGGCGGGCGCCGCCGCAAGGCAAAGGCGGGCGAGGCCGAGAGGGCCCCGTCTTCGGCGATGACGCTCAACGAGCGACTGGTCGTGCTGGAGCGCGAGTGCGCGAGCCTGCGCCAGGAGCTGGAGCGGGAGCGCGCCCGGCGGCAGGCGCTGGAGGAGGTGCACGCCGCCACGCGCGACCGAATCGCCTGGGCGCTCGATTCTCTGCAGGCGATCCTTGACGCGAGAAGCTGAGCCGCACGGCGGGCGACCTTGCAGGACCTTGCAGGTGGTGGTCGGCAAGGGCGCTTTGATTTTTCGCGGATTGGGCCTAGACTCTCGCTTCGGCAGGGCTGCGGGGTGCGTCGTGGGCAATCAACCCGGGGGCCTATAAGATCCGCAAGGGAGCTGTCCCTGACCGAGGTCGTGGCCTCGGACACACGGCGCCCACCTTCGTTTCGAAGGGACCGCGCGGGTTTGACCGCCTGCACGGCTCGCGCGGCTCTGCCCATTCCTCCTTGCCCGCGCGGCCGGCATCTGCTGTAAGCGGGGCGTGACCGAGACCTCAGCCATCATTCAGGATAAAGCCGCACTGCGCACCCGCATGCAGGCGTGGCGCAACCGCCTCGACAGCGCCGCCAAGGTGAGTGCGGCGGAGACGATCGCCGAGCGCGGCGCCGCGCTGGTGTCGGAGCTGCGCAGCCCCGATGGACAGGATCCAGCCGTACGGGGCACAGCTGGACGAGGCACGGTCTCCGGCTTTGCCTCTCTGCCCGCGGAGCTCAACGTCTGGCCTCTGTTGCGCCGGCTCTCCGGCGCCGGCGTGCCCCTGGCGCTGCCGGTGGTGGCGAGGAAGGGCCAGCCTCTGGTGTTCCGCGCCTGGGCGCCCGGCGATCTCATGGACAAGGGCGTGTGGGGCATCCCGGAGCCCAGGGCCGACAAGCCGGTGCTGGAGCCCGACGTCCTGCTGGTGCCGCTCCTCGCCTTTGACATCCGCGGCGGTCGCCTCGGCTACGGCGGCGGCTTCTACGACCGCACCCTGGCGCGCCTGCGCGCCATGAAGCCGATCGTCGCGATTGGCCTTGCCTACGACGAGCAGCGGGTTAACGCTGTGCCGCATCTCGATTATGACCAGCGGCTCGACTGGGTGCTGACCCCGTCGGGACCCGTCCGGTGCCAGCACGATGCGTCTGCTGTTCCTCGGTGATGTGGTCGGCCGCGCCGGCCGCCAGGCGGTGATCGCGAAGCTCCCCGAGCTGCGCGAGCGCTACCGGCTCGACTTCGTGGTGGTGAACGGGGAGAACTCCGCCGGCGGTTTCGGCATCACCGAGGCCATCTGCACCGATCTCATCGACGCCGGGGCCGACGTGGTGACGCTCGGCAACCACGCCTTCGACCAGAAGGAGGCGCTGGTGTTCATCGAGCGCCAGCCGAAGCTCCTGCGCCCCATCAACTATCCACCGGGCACGCCCGGCCGGGGCAGCGGCATCTTCAAGGCCGCCAATGGCGCCGACGTGCTGGTCATCAACGCCATGGGTCTGATCTTCATGCCCGAGCTGGGCGACCCGTTCCGGGCCGTGGACGCCGAGGTGGCAGCCTGCGGGCTCAAGCAGGGGGCCGATGCCATCATGGTCGACTTTCATGCCGAGGCCACCAGCGAGAAGCAGGGGCTCGGCTACTTCCTGGACGGGCGGGTGAGCCTGGTGGCGGGCACGCACACCCATGCCCCCACCGCGGACGAGCGTGTGCTGCCCGAGGGCACCGCCTTCATCAGCGATGTGGGCATGTGCGGGGCCTACGAGTCGGTGCTGGGCATGGACAAGACCGAGCCGCTCAATCGCTTCCTCACCAAGATCCCGCGCGCCCGCATGGAGCCGGCCGCTGGGCCGGCGACCATCTCGGGCGTGGGCGTCGACATCGACGATTCGACTGGTCTCGCCACGCGCGTCGCGGCCTTGCGCCTCGGAGGAGTATTGACACCTGCGGAGCCGACTTTCTGGCTCGAGTAGGCGGACGCGGGCCGGGACCTGATTCGCACCCCCGTCACCGTGCTGACAGTGCCGCTCTCTGATGGCCGTTGGGCCACAGTCAGCAACGCTCTTTCATATCTGCACTGAACAAGTGGTGGATAAGGCTGTGGGCGCACAACTCCCGGCCAAAAGACTCGGGCACGGCTCTGCTAACGGACAGCTGTGGTTGCGTTGGGAGCTAGGCGGTTGCCATGAAACTCAATGCTTTAGTCTGTACGCTTGGCCTGGGCCTCGGGGCAATGGCTCCGGCGTATGCGCAGGAGTATTTCAACTGCCAGTATTCTCCACGCTGCGAGGCAATCCAGAACAGACAGTGCGAGCCGGACCGCAATCTCAAAGACAAGTTCAGCCTTATCCGCCTGCACAAAAGTGCCGATGACGTTGAGAGGACTTGGCTGGTGCTGGCAGGTCTCGAGCCTGAATACTGCGGTCGTCTTGGAGCGAGGGGAAATATTATACGGGAGTTCGTGGACTTCCGGACGAAGGTCTATCCAAAGCTGTATGGGAGCGCCTGCACGGTTCCGCAGGAGTGTGCGGAAGCCTTCGTGAAGGCGACGCGCGATCACTGGGAGCGGGATGACCTGGATGCGAAGATCAAGGCCGACCTTGAACGGAATTCGCAGGGTGCGATGAGGATTGGCGGGCCTCGGAAGCCTGCAGACCCGCCGCCGGCCGAATCGATTCCGCCGGACAGCTGGCAGACGACGACCGAGGTTGCCCGGCCAACCAAGACCACCGGAGCGCGGACGATCTCGTCCAACTAGGGCACGGCGTTAACTCCTTGTTAACCGATTCAGCCCAGGGTCGCGTTTCAGGATGCATGGCATCTGGAGCCAGCCGCCCTGCTGCCCAAGGCGGCTCTCCGAGAGCAGCGAGTATCAGCTCTCCACTGCAAGAGGACGGGCTAAGCCGTCTTCCCAATCTCTCTCGATCGACCCAAACCGCGGCTCGGTAGGTGCCAAGGCACCACCGAGCCGCAAACCTATCAGCCCGATGCAATTTGTCCCCCTCTCGGGCCCGGGCCAGTTGTGGCTGCCCTTGAGCAGCCGCCAGCCGAGCAGATCGGACAGAGGCTGGATGTCGGCTATCGCGCCGCTCCCGGCAGGTTACAGACCATCAACCCAGCGGGCGCTTATCGGGCTCAAGGTCGGAGCGCCCCATGGGTTGTGCCCGAAGGCGCGTCGCAGGCTTGGCGAGGTCCGGCCTCGCTTGACAAGGCAGCGCGGGTGGCGCTGTGGTTGCGCCAGCATTCCTCAGCGGGGAGAGCACGATGGTCCGGTCGATGCCCACCTATGCCGACATCGTGGCGGCGCGTGCGCGCATCGGCGCGCTCGCCTGCCGCACGCCCCTGATCGAGCATCCGGCGCTTAACGCCATCGCCGGTGGGCGGGTGCTGCTGAAAGCCGAGAACCTGCAGCGCATCGGCGCCTTCAAGTTCCGCGGCGCCTACAACAAGATCGCCCAGGTGGACAGGACAGCCTTTCCCGGCGGCGTGGTGGCCTGCTCCTCGGGCAACCACGCGCAAGGCGTGGCCGCGGCCGCGACGCTGCTCGGGCTCAAGTCCGCCATCGTCATGCCGGCTGACGCCCCGCGGCTCAAGATCGAGCGCACGAAAGGGTTCGGCGGCGAGGTGATCGCCTACGACCGCGTGAACGAAGACCGCGACGCCATCGCCCGCGAGCTGTGCGAGAAGCGCAGCGCGGCCTACGTGCACCCCTTCGACGACCCGGATGTGATCGCCGGCCAGGGCACCGTCGGCATGGAGATGATGGAGCAGGCCGGTGTCCTGGGGCTGAGGCCCGACATCGTACTGGTGGGCGCCTCCGGGGGCGGGCTCATCGGCGGCGTGTCGCTGGCCGTGAAGGAGACGAGCCCGGCGACGCTGATCTACAGCGTGGAGCCGGCGGGCTTCGACGATCTGGCACGCTCGCTGGCCCACGGGCAGCGCGAGCGCAACGAGCGGCTGTCCGGCTCCATTTGCGACGCGCTCATGTCGGCGACGCCGGGCGAGATCACCTTCGAGGTGGCCAGGCGCAACCTCGCCGGCGGGCTCGCCGTGACCGACGAGGAGGCCAAGGCGGCGGTGCGCTTCGCCTTCCGCGAGCTCAAGCTGGTGGTGGAGCCCGGCGGGGCGGTGTCGCTGGCGGCGATCCTGGCGCGCAAGCTGCCGCTGGAGGGCAAGACTGTGATGGCCGTGCTGTCGGGCGGCAACATCGATCCGGCCCTGTTCGCCGAGATCATCCAGGAGCCGCGGCAGGCCGCATGAGCGCCGGGCCGCAAAAGGGGTCGGACCCCTTTCGGCCACGGTTGCAGGAAGAGCAGGAGCTTCGAGGAAAGGGGTCCGACCCCTCTCGTTTCGCAACCCGCGTCTCGCTGCTGTTCGCGGCCGTGTTCGTGGTCGCCGGCACGCAGCTTCCCTATCTTCCGGTGTGGCTGGACTGGGTGGGGCTCACGCCCGGCGAGATCGCGGTCATCGCTGCGGCGCCCATGGTCGTGCGGGTGGCGGTGACACCGGCCATCGCCTTCGTCGCCGACCGCAGCGGCGATCATCGCCGCTTTCTCATAGCGTTGGCCTGGAGCGGACTGGTCGCGGCCCTGGTGCTGGCACAGTGCGCCAGCTTCTGGCCGATCCTGCTGTTGACCCTCCTGTTCGCGGTAGCCGCGTCCACCAGCACGGCGCTGGCCGAGACGGTGGCGATGCGTGGCGTCACGGCGGCCGGGCTCGACTACGGGCGGATGCGGCTGTGGGGATCGCTCAGCTTCATCGCCGCCAGCATCTGCGGCGGGCTGGTGGTGGACCGCCTCGGCCCGCCGGCCGTGGTCTGGCTGGTGGCGCTCGGGGCGGCGCTTACGGCGCTGGCGGCCCACGGGCTCATGC
>DATMZP010000516.1:0-2921 GCA_035573595.1 Hyphomicrobiaceae bacterium | reverse complement strand
CAGCCTTCTGCCACCAGTCGATGGTGGGCTCATCGGCGGGGCCGCCGTGGACGAGGCGGTATATTAGTCTGGCCACAACCAGAGCGAGAATGACAAGGCCCAGCGTCTTGTGCAGGTCATAGAGCCGGCCGGTGAGGGCGTCGAACTTGGTCGCGCCGCCGCGGTAGACCATGTAGAGCCCAAGCGCCACCTGCACCGTCAGCAGCGCGACGGTCCACCAATGGAAATGGCGCGCTCCCGTCGAGTAGGTCGTCTCTCGCGTGTCGGACATGGCGTTCGCCATCCTTGCCTCCTCGGCAGCCCGCTCTCCGGCAGCCCGCTCTTCGCCCCAGTTGAACCGCTATATACTCTCTGAGGCGAGGTTGCGACACTGGCGCCGGCAGGTCGGACACAGGTCCGACCTCCTGCCTCGGTTGTATTACCTCTGACAGCAGCTGGGACGCGAGGGGTCTGACCCACCAACCCAGCCTCCCAGGATGAGGCGAGACCGCCGGATCGATGCAACAGAGAGCCTCCCGCCACCCTGCCGGAAGCCCGCCGGCCCAGGGCAGCCCCTTGCGTAGCTCTGGTCGGCTTGGGTCTGAGACACAGCCGTGGCCGCTCCTCCCGCCGCTCGCCATGCTGGCGCTGGCGGCCCTGGTCATCGGCTGGCCCTGGCTGTCGGGGCGCGTGACGATCCCCTGGGACGCCAAGGCCGGCTTCCTGCCGCAGATCCAGTTCATGGCGCAGAGCCTCGCGCGCGGTGAATCGCCCTCATGGCTGCCCTTTGCCTTCTCCGGCCATCCCCAGGTGGCCGACCCGCAGTCGATGATCTTCTCGCCGCCCTACCTGCTCCTCGCCCTCCTTGACCCGGCGCCGAGCATGTGGGCCGTGGACGCGACCGTGCTGGCGGTGGTGCTCTTTGGCGGAGCGGCGCTGATGCTGTGGTTCCGCGACCAGGGATGGCATTGGGCGGGTGCGCTGATCGCCGCGCTGGCATTCGGCTACGGGGCGTCCATGGCCTGGCGCGTCCAGCACGTCGGCCAGGTGCTGAGCCTCGCGTACCTGCCGGTGACGCTGTTGTGCCTGGACCGCGCCCTGGCGCGGCGCTCGCTGCTCTACGGCGCCGCGGCGGGGCTCGCGGCGGCCGCGATGGTGCTCGGCCGCGACCAAGTGGCCATGCTGTCAGTCTACCTGCTGGCGGGCTTCACCGTCTGGCGCTTCTTCCGTGCCGACAATCCGCTTGCAGAAGCCCGCGCCTGCCTGCCGCCCCTGGTGGCAGGCACGGTGGTGGGTGTGGCGCTCATTGCGATACCGGTGACGTTGTCGCTGCTGCTCGCGGCGGAGTCCAACCGTCCCGCCATCGACTACATCGGCGCCGGGCGCGGCTCGCTGCATCCCGCCTTGCTGATCAGCGCCTTCATCCCGGAGCTATTCGGACCGTCGGGCCGCATGGCCGACTACTGGGGCCCGCCCAGCTTCGCCTGGAACGCCGGGGTCTACCTCGCCCAGAACATGGGCCAGGTCTATCTGGGCGCCATCCCGTTGCTGCTGCTGATCCTGGGCGGGCTGCGCGGCTTCTTGTGGGAGCGCGAAGTGCGCTTCTACACGGTCGCCTGCGGGGCCATGCTGATCTATGCCTTCGGCTGGTACACGCCGGCGTTCCGGATCGTCTACGAGGTCCTGCCGGGCGTCCATCTCTACCGCCGGCCCGCCGATGCCACCTTTCTGATCGGTGCGCTCGCGGCCATCCTCGCCGGCTACGGCGTGCACCGCCTGTTCAGCGGCCCGCCCGCAGCCTGGGAGCGGCGGCATTTGACCATCGCGGCAGGAGCGGTGCTGGCGGCGTTTGCCATCGGCCTTGGGCTGGCCCTCTGGCTTGGCAAGGTGGCGCAGGTGCCGCTGCCCCTTGCGGCGGCCGCGCTCTCGTTCGCCGGCGCGGCGCTGGCGCTCGCGGTGGCCGGTCCGCGCATGGCGACGAAGCCGATGCTGGCCGCCGCCATCCTGGCCGCGTTCACCGTCGCCGACCTCGCCTACAACAACGGTCCCAACGGCGCCACGGCACTGCCAACGGCCCACTACGACGTGCTCGACCCGGCGACCCGCAACGCCACCATCGCTTTCCTGAGACAGAAGGTCGTCCAGAACGAGACGCGGCGCGACCGTATCGAGCTGGCCGGCCTCGGCTTCCACTGGCCCAACGCCAGCCTCACGCACCGGCTGGAGAACACGCTGGGCTACAATCCGATGCGGCTCGGGCTCTACAGCAAGGCGACGGGGGCCATCGACACCTCGGGCCTGCCGGAGCAGCGCGAGTTCGCGCCGCTCTTCCCCTCCTACCGCTCGACGCTTGCCGATCTCCTTGGGCTCCGATTCATCGTCACGGGCGTGCCTGTGGAGACCATGGACCGGCGCCTGAAGCCGGGCGATCTCAAGCTTCTCACCCGCACCGACGACGGCTTCATCTACGAGAACCCGCGCGCCATGGACCGCGTGCTGTTTGCAACCGAAGCCAGAGCTGCGGACTTCTCCCAGATGCTGCGCGACGGCAGATGGCCGGATATCGATCTGCGCTCGACGGTCCTCATCGAGGAGCCGCCGGCATCACAGCCGCCGCGTGGGCCGGGACGGGCGCGGATCGTGAGCTACCGCAACGCCCGGGTGGTCGTGGAGGCCGACAGCACCGACGGCGGCTGGGTGGTGCTCAACGATCTCTGGCATCGCTGGTGGTCCGCCTCGGTGGACGGCCAACCGGCGCAGATCCTGCGGGCCAACGTGCTGTTCCGGGCGGTGGCGGTGCCGCCCGGCCGGCATACGGTGCGCTTCGTGTTCCGCCCGTTCTCGGGTGCCTGGCGGCAGATCCGGGGCGGCGTGCGGCAACCTGACCGGCGGGCCGAGCACGGGGCCGCCGCACATGACGGCGCTGTTCATGGGGCCTTCAG
>DATMZP010000515.1:0-3966 GCA_035573595.1 Hyphomicrobiaceae bacterium | reverse complement strand
CCAAGACGAAGCGTTTTCAGATCGGTCATTGAGGCACAGGCGGCGGCATCCTCGAGCTGGCGCTGCGTAACGGGAGTGGAGCTACTCATGACCATGTCGAGAATGACGATGTCACGCATGGATCGGGCCATGGCGCCGATCGTATCGCGAGAGCGTGAGACCGGCACGACGCCATCCTGGGGATAGCGCTTGAGTACATATTGTTGGCGCTCCGGAGCAGAGTCCGCGCTTTGCGAAACGTTATAAAGCCACGTGGTAGCCTCGCTGGCGTTGGTCAGGGCGGTCTGGTTGATCTCGGACTTGGGGACAGGGCCGTTGTGGGTGTCCTTCGTAGCCAGAATCCCTCGGCACGGCACCACATGCGCAACTTTCGGCGTAGAGACGGCGCATCACGTCCGGCGTCTCGGCGAGCTTGCGCGTCACGCCGGGGCGGCCCTTGCGCTGCGGCTTGGCTGCCGGCGGCTCGGCATTCACCTTCTGCCCGCGCGACGGCGCCAGCGAGAGTTGTCCGGCGTCTTGGGCGGCTGGCCGAGCTTCGCTTCCAGCTCTGCAACGCTCGCAAGGAGGGCTTTGTTCTGCGCCAACAGCTCGTCGATCCGCATCAGCAGCTGCTGCACCAGCGGCTTCAGGCTGTCAGCATCCAGCGAATCAGGCTTCCCGGGCGCCATCCCGAGCTTGAATCAGCACGCAGCCTTTCGTTCAATCCGCTACGCCTGGGTCACGCTGCCGCAGAGGGGTGAGCAGTTACCTACAGGGAGCTTATCGGCGCCACTATGTCGCTAATCATGTACAGGACGACCTCATGCACGCGCTTGCCCTCGATGCGATGGCTTCCTCTTTGGAGTCCCATATAGGATGGCCACTTCGCCCCGCTTCGCGCAGCCAGCGCTTTTTGCACAGGAGCTGCGGGACTGCTTCCGCGGGGGTGCGCGGAGCATGGGCACCGGGCGGAATCGTCGGAGCCTTTCAACGGTCGGGCGGGCTGCCTGCCATCTCGATGGCGAGGCGCAAGCCTTCGCCCAGCCGGTTGCGGAGCGCGCGGTTGTCGGGCCCCTTGTTGAACTCGATCAGCCGCTGCTCGTCCGTGAGCTGCGGTGTGCGCTTGCGCATTTCGATCACGTGCTGGCGCGCAGCTTCCCTCTCGCCCTTCAACGCGTGAACCGCCGCCAGGCTCGCCTGCACGTACGGATTGCGCGGCAGAGCGCCGAGGGCGCGGTTGAACGCCTCCAGCGCCTCCTCGTCGCGGCCGAGCTCCAGCTCCGCCCATCCGTGCCACAGCTGCCAACCCGGGACGATGGTGCCGCCGTTGATCCGCATGCCATGGCGGATGTTCTTGAGCGCCTCCTCGTGTCTCTGCAGCCGGATCAAGACCCGCCCTTTCCTCGCGTACGAAGGCGCGTGGCTCGGGTAGAGCTCGATGACCCGGTCGAACTCCTCCAGGGCGGCGGTGAGATTGCCCTGGAGGTTGTGCAGGAGAGCAAGCTGGTAGTGCACGGGATAGTAGTGGGTCCTCATGGTGAGGGCGCGGCGCAGGAGCTCCTCGGCCTGGGTGAGATGCGGCTCCCGATCGATTCTGAGATCGGCCACCGATTGGATGTAGTAGTTGGCGAGCCCGACCATGGCGGGAACCGTCTCTGGCTCGCGGCGCAAGACCTCGCTGAACGCCGCCTCCGCCTCCCCGAAGCGGGGGGAATTGCTGCTGTCGAGGAGGGCGGCGTGGCCGCGTCCCAGGAGCTGATCGACGGTTGGCTCCGTGTCGGGATCGGCGGGCTCATTGCCGGCGCGGCGCAGGGCCTGGAAGTGGATCGCGAACGTGGTCCGATGGATGAACTCCTCGTGGACCGACGGCCATCGGTCACGATCCTCGGTTGCATGCAGCTGCAACACCTGCGATCCGTGGCGGGCATCGATGAGCGCGACGCTGACGCGCAGCTTCTCATCTTGCGTGCTGACGGTTCCGATGACGACGTAGCGGACCCCCAGCCTGGCGCCGATCGCCTTGAAATCGGGTGACGGGTCGCTCAAGCCCTGGCTCGGCACGACCCTCAGCATGGTGCTGCGCGGCAGGTGGGCGGCAAGGTCGTTGGCGATGTGCTCGCCCAATCCGGGGGGAGGAGCGCCGAGGGAGGTCGTAAACGGCAATATCGTGACGGGAACGTCGAACCGGCTCGACGGCAAAGGCGGCCGGGGTTCCGTGGCGCCGGTGCTTGCGGCCACAAGAGCCTGCTCATTGAGCGGCGCAGACAGCCAGAAGGCAGCAAGGAGCGCCATCGTGGCCAGCATCAGCATTGCCGCCGGCAGATAGCGCCTGCCGTCCAGGCCAGGCGCAAAACGCAAACGGGAGCCAGCCTGTCCTCCTGAACACCCACAACGCACCGCGTTCGACAGGCTCGATGGCGTCAGCAAAGCGGGCCCGTGAGGCGCGGCCGTTGACGCCGCTCTCGGTATCGAGTGGCAATGGACGGCATGCCTCGTCCTCCTGATCGACGAGGCATCTCTCCGCCATTGGCGCTGCGTCAAGGACGGCAACCGGGACTCTTCCGCCGAGGGCAGGAGGAGAAGGGGCGCCCGGCGAGGGCGCGCTCGCCGCGGGCGCTGCGGGCTGGCGCTCCGCCCCCTCGCCGTCCTGCCTGGTCGCGGCCGGGCCGCAAAACCGGTATCCCCAGCGGGGCAGCGTCTCGATCCAGCGCTCGGCGCAGCGCGGCGATCTGGACGGTCAGGTTGCTGTCCTCGATCGCCAGGCCGGGCCACGCGGCGTCGATGAGCGTCTCTTTTGCAACCAGGACGCACTGCTGCTCAACCAGCACACGCAGCAGAGTCACCGCGCGCAGCCCCAGCGCGACGGGCGTGGTCTCCCGGTAGAGCACGTTGGCCTGCGCGTCGAGGCGAAACGGCCCGAATGCGTAGATTATTGGCACTGAAGACAACCCACATACGCAGGAAAATGCCGGTCCCCAAGGCAATTCGGAAAGATTTCGGAATTTCTTCGGGGTTCCCCTCGCGTCGTCGCTCACATCGCTGCGGGGAGGGGCTTGGTCGAGGCCGCGGCGAAGTTGCGGATTGCAATGCCCACTGTCAGAACGCACCTGCAGCGCATATTCTCGAAGACGGGAACCGGCAACCAGGCCGAGCTTGTCCGGCTGGTCGTGAAATCCTCCCTGCCACTGCGGCCTGCGGGGGCATAGGATGGCTGGCGGTGCCCTGGCGTGCCGCCGAGGCGCCCTGCCGGCAACGAGCTCAGAACATCGCCTGGAGCTCGGCCAACTCCTTGGCGTTCAAGTCGGACACGGCCCAGTGCGTCATGCCGCCCGCCGTCCAGGAGATGGCGTTGTAGCCTTTGAACCCTGTCGCATGGGGAGCCCCGTCGGCCTGGCCCTCGGACGGCCACAGGAAGACGTTGATGATGTGCAGCCGCCGTTTGTAGACGAGGGCGGCCACGCGTCTGCCGTCGATCCAGTCCACCCGTCCGCCGAGGAGGGCGAAGTTTTGGGCCGCCAGATCCTTGACGGCCGGCGCGAACTCCACGCGGCCGTTGAACCACGGCCGCACCACGTGGCGCTCCGAGGAGGCAATCTGGATGGGCGCGTCCTGCAGCAGCGACCGGACGTGCGCGGCCAGCACGTCCCGCTGCAGCACCCAGGATCGCGCGTCCGCCAGTTGCCACCGGCCGTGCGGCGACCGGCCCTCCGCCGCAATTGCGGCGCGGATTCTCTCATCGAGTGAAGCGGGCGCCGACGCGTAGGCGACGGCCCTCAGGCTTTCCCCGATGCGCCGATACTCGTTGGCCAGCGCCATGCACCGCGGGCAGCCGGTAACGTGCTCCGTGGCCGCGCGATGCCGCTCGCCCGCATCCTCGCCGCCGATTGCGGCGCTGAGGGCCTCTTCCGCGTCCCTACACTGCATCGGTCCCGTCCTTGGCGATGCGCCGGGCGAGCGCTGCCCGCAGCTCCGCGCGCCCGCGGGAGA
>DATMZP010000514.1:0-3760 GCA_035573595.1 Hyphomicrobiaceae bacterium | reverse complement strand
ATGTACATCCAGGTCGAGGTGGAGACGCCCAAGAACCTCACGCGCAAGCAGCGCGAGCTGCTGGAGGCGTTCGAGCGCGAGAGCAACAAGGAGACCTCGCCGCATTCCGCCGGCTTTTTCGCCAAGGTGAAGGAGTTCTTCGATGACGTCGGACGCGGGAAATAGCGCGTGCATCGGCGTGGCGCGGCACGTGGTCGCGCGATGGGCCGCGGCGCGGGCGGAAAATGCTGCGCAATCAGCCGAATCCTCCGACGGCTGCTCCGCATGACTGCCCTGCGTGGTCCCGCGTGGCGTTGCGGGCCGCGCGGAATTCGCCGATAGGGTGTCGGTAGTACCGACCGGCCGAGTGCGACGCTCAAAGCCTTCGCCGGCAGAGCTGGGGCCGTCGTAGCTGGGGGACGAGTGCATGACGCGTAAGGAGCATGGCTGGGCTGTGACGTCCGCGGCGGGCGTTCTCCTGTGGTGCACTGTCTCGATCTTTGCCGGGGCCTCCGCGCCGGCCCAGGCGGCGGGCATCGGCTGGGAGAAACGGGGCGGTGCCTTCCAGGCCTGTCTCGACGGCAAGGCCCAGGCCTGGATCGGCGCCAAGGTCGAACTGGTTGTCAACGAGGACCCGGAGATGGGCGCCATCGACGATGCCGCGGTGGCGCAGTGGGCCACCCAGGCGCTCAAGGAGTGTGCCGTGAAGGCCGCGGGCGCCGATGCGGCGTCCGAGCAGCAGTTCATGAAGTACATGGCCTACTGGCGCGACCACATCTACGCCGCCGCCAACGAGATCCGCAGCCGGGCCCGGCCGGACTGAGTGTGAGGGGGCGGCGCGCACCGAGGGAAATCGCGGGAATGGTGCTTGACGCGACCGGGCGCAGCGCCGAAACCTCTCTCTGCGGAACCTGCTTTGAAAGGCCCGGCCGTTGGCAGTCGTGACCGCACGAGACCGGCTGATCGTGGCGCTCGACCTCCCCGACGTCGAGGCCGCGGGCGCCCTCGTCAAGCAGCTCGGCGACGGCGTCGTCTTCTACAAGATCGGCCTGGAGCTGGCGATGGCCGGCGGGCTCGACCTAGCGCGCCGGCTGAGCGGGGCCGGCAAGCGGGTGTTCCTGGACATGAAGCTGCTTGACATCGAGAACACCGTGGAGCGGGCGACCCGCGCCGCCGCCACCACCGGCGCCGCCTTCCTCACGGTGCACGCCCTTGACACCAAGACCCTGCGCGCTGCCGTCACCGGCGCGGCAGGCACCGGCCTGCGCATCCTGGGCGTCACGGTGCTGACCAACCTCGATGGCGGCGATCTCGCCGAGCAGGGCATTGCGGAGGCGCCCGGCGATGTGGTGGTGCGCCGCGCTCGGCTGGCAAGCGACGCCGGCTGCGCCGGCATCGTGGCATCCGGCCGGGAGGCGGCGCCGGTGCGGCGTGCACTAGGGCCGGACGCCACCATCGTCACGCCCGGCATCCGGGCGCCGGGGGGAGCGGCAGGCGACCAGACCAGAGTGGTCACGCCGCATGCGGCCATCGGCGCCGGCGCCGACTATCTGGTGGTGGGGAGGCCGATCACGCAGGCGGGCGATCCAGTGACGGCGGCCGCTGCTTTCGTGCAGGCGATCGAGGAAGCGCTGGCAGCGCGGCCGGTGTCAGACCCTCCGGGTCTGACACCGTAGCTCCGACGGATTTGTGTAACGGCGTCAGATACCGGTTAGATATCGAAGTCGCCGCCGCCGTCGTCGCCCCAGCCGCTGTCGTCGTCCGCGGCGTCCTGATAGCCGTCCTGGTAGGCATCGTCCCTGGCCGTGGCGGCGTCCTGGGTCTGCGCTGCGTCCTTCGATGCGCCGGCGTCGGCCGCGGCCGGCTGGCTGCCGGCGGCAGGGGTGCTGGCCTGCGCGCTGTGGCCGCCCAGCATGTTGCTGATGGCGTTGGCGGCAAGCACGCCGCCCGCCACGCCGGCCGCGGTGGCCACGGCAGAGCGCAGGAACCCGCCACCACCGCCGGGCTGCGCAGCCTGGGCGAACGGGCCACCCGGCTGCTGCGCCGGCCCCTGCGGCCCCCAGCCCTGGCGGCTGTCGTAGGCCGAAGGCGTCGCGCGCGATCCGATGACGGGCACGCTGGTCGGCCCGCGCGCGGGCTCGGCCGCCGGCCGGCCGCCGAACAGACCGCCGAGGAAGCTCCCCGAGCCGGCGGGCTGCTGCGGCCGCGCCTCGCTCTCCAGCTGGCGTACCTGCTCCTCCAGATCCTTGATGCGGGCATCGCCCTGCTGCAGCGCGTGCTCCTGCACCAGCACCGACTGCACCAGCATGTACGGCGCGTCGCGCAGGCTCGCCACCTGCTGGTTGATCAGCGCCTCCGCCTCTCCATCCTTCTCGGCCAGTGGGTAGCCGCGCATGCGATCGAACAGGCCGGTAATGAGCTGGCGTTCCTCGGGGGTCATGTGGGTCTCCCTTCGAACCTCGATTCAGACCCTTATATCGTGAGCGCATGGCGGGGTTGCAACGCGTACAACTACGGCCGCGTTCAACCTTACCGTCATTTAAGTCGGGTCAAACGGAGCGCAGACCGACGAGTCGACCCGCCAGCGTGGCGTCGCTCACGCTGGGCCCACCCCTGGGCCCAGCCTGTGGGTGCCTCAGAACAGCGCCCCGCGCGCCGCCACGGGCCAGACGCACTCCACGCGCGCGCCGGCCGTGCCGAGGCCGCGCACACCCACGTACCAGTCGTGGAGGTTAACGGTGGGGTCGCAGTGGCCGGGGACGAGCAGCACCTTGTCGCCGCGGGCAAGCCTCGCCGTGGCGCCGGAGAGGTCGAGAACGCCGTGCTCGTCGGAGGGGCGCTGGTATTGGGCGCCGGGCAGCTGCCAGGGCACAGGCATGCCGCTATCCACCGCCAGCGCCTTGTGTCCGGCATCTACCACCGCCCGCTCCGGCACGGGCCGGCTCATGATCGTGGTGTAGACGAACAGGGCGTGCTCGTAGTCGGCGAACAGGGAGCCGTCGGCGCGCTTGTTGCGGGCGTAGTCTGCATCCATGAAGATGTAGGAGCCGCACTGCAGCTCGTTGTAGACGCCGCTCGCCGCCTCGTTCTCGTAGGTGCCGGTGCCGGCGCCCGTGACGAGGCCCGCCTCCAAGCCCATGGCGGCGAGCGCGCGCCGCGTCGCCTCCACCTGCTCCACTGCCCGGGCGATGAGGGCACGCCGCTCGCCGGCCTCGCGCACGTGCTGCGCCGAGCCGTGGTAGGCCTGCAGGCCGGCAAAGCGCAGGTGGGGCGAGCCTGCCACCAGCTCCGCTATGCGGGCCGCGGGCTCGCCTTGAGCCGCGCCGCAGCGCCGGCCGCCGACATCGATCTCCACCAGCACGTCGAGGGTCGCACCGGCGCGGGCCGCCGCGGCTTCCAGCTCCGCCACGCTGGCGGGATCGTCGACGCAGATGCCGATCGTGGCGCGGCGCGCGAGAGCAGCGACGCGGTCGAGCTTGGCGGCGCCGGCCACCTCGTTGGAGATCAGCACGTCGCCAATGCCGCCCTCCACCATCACCTCGGCCTCGGACACCTTCTGGCAGCACACACCCACGGCCCCCAGGGCGACCTGCTTCGCCGCGATGACTGGGGACTTATGGGTCTTGGCATGCGCCCGCAGTCGCACGCCGGTCTTGGCCGCGAAGTCCGCCATGCGCCGCAAGTTGCGCTCGAAGGCGTCGAGGCCGATGAGAAGCGCCGGCGTATCCACCTGCGCGAGCGGCATTCCGGGGGAAGCAGGTTGCGGTATGGGCATGGGTGA